>NZ_JBHYXC010000002.1:553305-779515 GCF_042751495.1 Streptomyces sp. NPDC059373
TTGTGTATAAGAGACAGGTTGTCCACCGCGCATGCCCTCGCCCAGGGGGGCGAGGGACCGGCTGGTTCCCGCACGAGGGCGCGCGGGAACCAGCCGGACCTGCGGCACCAGGGGGCGCCACAGGCCGGACCCACCAGCGAGCCCGAGCCCGCCTTCCCCGACCGCCGGCCACGCCGCCGCCCCTACCAGCCCAAGCAACGCAAGGACAGCATCACCGCCCGCTACACACCGCAGGAGAAGGCCGAAGTCACCGCCGCCGCGAAGGCGGCCAACGTCTTCCCCGCAGGGTTCCTCGCCGACGCCGGCCTGGCCGCCGCACGCGGCCACCTGCCCGCCTTCCGCGCCAACGACCAGCTGGACCAGGCGATCGACGAACTCGCGGCCCTGCGCACCCAGATCTCCCGCGTCGGCAACAACATCAACCAGATCGCCCGCGTCTACAACACCGACGGCCAACCCCGCCCCGGCGAACTCCACCAGGCCCTCGCCCACCTGGTCCGCACCCTGACCCGCATCGACGACGCCGCCCACGACCTCGTACACAAGCGAACCCGATGATCCCCAACATCCGGCGCGGCTCACGCACCCGAGGCCTGCTCCACTACCTCTACGACACCCGCAACCCCGACCACACCGACCCCCACCTCATCGCCTCCTGGGACGGCTTCGCCCCCGACCCCGGACGCGACCGAGACCTCGACCTCACCACCGGTCTCACCCAGCTCACCCGCGCCCTGGACCTGCGCGTCAACCAGCTCGGCGACCGCGCCCCCACCAAACACGTCTGGCACTGCTCCGTCCGTACCGCCCCCGAAGACCGGCACCTCACCGACGCCGAATGGGGCGACATCACCCGCCGCATCCTGCACGCCACCGGCATCGCGCCCGAAGACGACCCGGACGGCTGCCGCTGGGTCGCCGTCCGCCACGCCGACGACCACATCCATATCCTGGCCACCACCGTCCGAGGCGATCTGCGCCAACCCCGCAGCGCCTGGGACTTCAATCGCTCCCAGGCCGAATGCCGCAAGATCGAAAAGGACTACGGCCTCACCCAGCTCAACCACGGAGACGGCACAGCCGCAAAGCGCCCCACCCGCGCCGAAACGGAGAAAGCCCACCGCACCGGCCGCCAGCGCACCGCCCGCGAACACCTGCGCACCACCGTCCGCACCATGGTCGCCGTCGCCACCACCCCGGAAGAGTTCGTCGACCTCCTCTCCCGGACCGAGGGGGTGCTGGTGGAGATCCAGCACTTCCCTTCCGGCGACGTACGCGGCTACAAGGTCGCCCTCGAAAACGACACCAACGCCGCAGGCCAGCCCATCTGGTTCTCCGGCTCCACCCTCGCCCCCGACCTGTCCTTCCCCAAGATCCACGAACGCCTGACCGCCACCGAACCCCAGCCCACCACCCAGCAGCCCGGCGGCCGGCGCAGGCCCGATCCCTGGCACCAGGCCACCGCCGCCGCCGAACGCATCCCCACCCTCCTCGACCGAGACGACGACCAAGCCGCCCAGGCCCACCTCGCCGCCTTCGGCGAAGCCCTCGACGCCCTCCCCCTCATCGCCCCCGCAGCCATCCGCCCACAACTGCGCCAGGCCGCCAACGCCTTCGAACGCGCCACCCGCTCCCGCATTCACGCCGAACACCACCACGCCCGCGCCCTACGCGGCGCCATCCGCGCCATGCTCCGCGAACCCACAACCCCAGACGGCACCGGCCTCGCGATGTTCCTCGACGCAGCCGTCCTCATCGTCATCGCCGCCACCCGCTGGCACCACCTCCGACACCACGACCAACAAGTGGCCGCCACCCGCCAGACCCTGGCCCACCTGCAGGACGCCTACCAGCAAGCCGCAGCAGCACCCCTGGCCATCCTGGCTCAGCGCACACCACCGGCCCACACGATCGAACGCCACGCCCAGCACCTACGCGCCTACCTGCCCGAGCACGCCGAACAGGTCCTCGACGACACCAACTGGAGGGCACTCGCCGCCGCCCTGACCAGCGCCGAAGCCGCAGGCCACGACCCCAAACGCCTCCTCCAGCAAGCCGCCGACGAGCGAGCCCTGAACGACGCCCACTCGCCCGCACAAGCCCTCACCTGGCGCATCCACCGACTCACCCAACGGCCCGCCCCCAGCGCCCGAGCCCGCGCTGCACAAGCCCGCACAACGGCAATGACGCAGGCACCAGACCTCACCCACGCCGAGCCGATTCCACGGCCCCGAACTGACTCGATGCCAGGCCCCCGTCGACACCGCTAATTCAGTGTCAGCCACTGAGGACCTGGGCACCTCTGCCGCCACTCCAGCCCGGCAGGGGTGGCCTTCAGTCGAAAACGTACCGCCTGAGTGAATAGCGTGTCTCACAGAAGCGCTTGTGCAAGAAGTTAGACATCAACTAAAGTGCAACGCGTAGTGAAGTGCTCCAATGCGAAGTCCGGCCCGAGGAGTCGTCCGCATGAGTGTGCCTATTTCCCCCTGGGCAACCGACGTGTTCGGCAAACAGGCGCTGGCAGTCCGTGTGCTCCTGGGCCAGGCGCTGCGGAACATGCAGGCCAATGCTCAGGCTGCGCAGGAGCAAACCGATTCCCGCACCAACCACACCTACGGTTCGGCTCGGTGGCAGGGCCAGTTCGAGCGTGTGCAAGAGGAACTCAAGGATCTGCCGGGTGCCACACCCGTCCGGCCGTTCGGGTTCCCGTTCGAGCTCATGCTCATCGGCCACGGGCTGATCTATCCGTTCCTATACGCAAAGACCAAGTCGGATGTGCGGACGGCGCGCGTACCAAGCGAGTCCCGGCTGGTGAAGGAGCTGTTCACCCTCGCGCCCGAGTCAGCCCATGTACAGGACACGTTCGAGCTCGACGGCTTTGATGAGAACGGCGAGACGGTGGAGCGACGCGGTGGCCTCGCGACCGTGCCGCCTGACACGCGTCTGATCGTGGTTCCCTTCGCCTGCAACGCCTCCGAACTGCTGCAGGCCCACTGGGGCATCGCCGCATTGGGCGAGGAACGGCACCTGGACTGGAAGACCACCCCCGAGCCCCTCGCCCTGCCCGCTACCGTCACCTCGCAGAGTCAGCGCCTGACCAGCATCCCCACGCAGCCGAGATCGCCCGAACG
The DNA here is from genome assembly GCF_042751495.1 of Streptomyces sp. NPDC059373. Classification (NCBI taxonomy): domain Bacteria; kingdom Bacillati; phylum Actinomycetota; class Actinomycetes; order Kitasatosporales; family Streptomycetaceae; genus Streptomyces; species Streptomyces sp. NPDC059373. Next base: position 556,437 of record NZ_JBHYXC010000002.1, read on the forward strand.
GGAACACACCAGTTTCAACGACGGAACAGAGCCATCTCTTACGCTGTCGTCACGCGCGGAGGCGGACCGGCTGCGGGACGTTCCGCCGCAGACCGAAGCAGGACCAGCCGACGACCAGACCAACGAAGGCGATGCGACCCACTAAGCAAGACCTCATCCCGGGCCTGGAGGAGCGGGGCACAACGCCCCGTGCCATTTCCGACGGCTTCGATCCCGCCCGACTCACGCAAGCACGCCGGCTGGCCGAGATGACGAAGAAGGACGTCGCAGCAGGGCTGGGGGTGACTCCGGCGGCGGTGGGCCAGTATGAGACGGGGGTGTCCCGTCCCCGCCCCGAGCTGATCCCCCGTCTCGCTGAAATTCTCGGGGTTCCCGCCACCTTCTTCTTGCTCGGCCGTCCGGCAAACCGGCTCGACGCCTCCATGGCCCACTTCCGCAGCCTGCGCAGCACGCCAAAGTCCCAGCGCGAGCGAGCGCTAGCCTTCGCCGAACAGGTGTGGGAACTGACCTACGCATTGGAGCTGAGGATTCAGCTACCACTCGTGGATCTGCCTGGTTTCGCAGGCGGGGAGGTCCATCCCGGGGCTGAACTACCCACTGACCCAGCCGACGCGGCACGTGAGCTGCGTCAACACTGGGGAATGGGAGACGGCCCCGTCACCCATCTGGTGCGCCGCATGGAATCCCACGGCATCGTCGTGGTGATGCCGCCTGCGTCCGACCCCTCAGCCGCGACCGTGGACGCGTTCTCAACGCGGGCGGCCCGACCGCTTGTGATTCTCACGGCCAATCGGGCCGACGACGTTTACCGGCACCGCTTCACAGCAGCTCACGAACTCGGCCACCTGGTGCTTCACGGCGACGCCACCGGCGACAGCCGACAGGAAAAGGAAGCCGACGCCTTCGCGGCGGAGTTCTTGACCCCTCACACCAGCATCTTGCCGCTGCTGCCCAAGCGGATGGATCTGGCGCGGCTCGCCGAGCTCCGGCAGGTCTGGGGCGTCTCCATTCACTCGCTCGTCTACCGGTGCCGTGAGCTGGGACTGATTTCCGACGCCACCGCCAGCCGGACGTACCAGCGCCTACGGGCCTTGGAAGGCCAGCCCGGCTTTACCGCTGAGTCCGTGGCGAACTTCTCAGGCGAACAGCCCTCGCTCCTGCGACAGGCTTACGAGCTGGCCTCCAAGGAAGCAGACCTGTCAGTGGCCGCGCTCGCGCACGAACTGGCCTGGACGAGCAAACGTGTCCGCGAGCTGCTAGCCGTTCAAGAACAGCGGCCCGTTCTACACCTCGTGCAATAGCTCTACGGCACCGTCCCGGCCTGCCCGCGAACGTCTTCGTGGGCAGGCATGCCCTTAGAGGGCGTTTCGTCCCATTGTTTCATCCCGTATTGCCGGTTTAGCGATGGTTTAGGTGCCACGCCAGGTGGGGGTGGATTCGCCGGTCAGTCTGCGGGCCATGAGGTCGATCATCGCAAGGTGGATCATGGCTTCTGAGCGGTGCGGGCAGGCTTCATAGTCACGGGCCAGGCGGCGGTGCTGCATGAGCCAGCCCAGCGTCCGCTCCATCGCCCAAGCACACTGCGCTTATGGATAGTCAAAGCAGCGAGTGGACACCGATAATCGGCCGTGAGGGCCTGCAGCGGTTGGTCGTTGTGGCCCGACGGTTGCGGGGCCGGCTGAGCGACGAGGGGAACAGGTCGTCATGCGCGACGACAGTGACGTCGGCCCCAGAGGACGATTCCGGTGGTGCCGGACGGGCAGGTGTGGGCAGCGCTGCCGGAGGTGAGCCGGCAGATGGCGGTGGGGCACTTGGTGCGGCCGGCGAGCCGTGCGTTGTCGGCCGCCGCGACGGTGAATGAGCGGGACCGGCGATGACCTCGGTGACGCCGTGGGAGCGGTCCGGCAGCAAGATCGACGACCGTCACCTGCAGCGGCTCGCGGTGATCTATATCCGTCAGTCCACCCGCCAGCAGCTCGTCGACCACCAGGAGTCGACCCGGTTGCAGTACGCACTGGTGGACCGGGCGGTCGCGCTGGGCTGGCCGGCGGACCGGGTCCTGGTGATCGACGAGGACCTGGGCAAGTCGGGGTCGAGTGCGGTGGCCCGCACGGGCTTCCAGCGTCTGGTCACCGAGATCGGGCTGGACCACGTCGGTCTCGTGCTGGGGATCGAGATGTCCCGCCTGGCCCGCTCCGGCAAGGACTGGTACCAGCTGATCGAGCTGTGCGCCCTGTCCGGTGCGGTGCTGGCGGACACCGACGGGATCTACGACCCGGCCGAGTACAACGACCGGCTGCTGCTGGGGCTCAAGGGCACGATGAGCGAGGCCGAACTTCACCTGATCAAGCAGCGGATGTGGAGCGGGCGCCTGAACAAGGCCCGCCGCGGCGAGCTGGCCTTCCCCCTGCCCAGCGGTTACGTCCGCCGCCCGTCCGGAGAGGTCGCCTTTGATCCGGACGAGCAGGTGCAGACCGTGATCCGCCTGATCTTCGCGCAGTTCGAGCGGCTCGGCACGTTGCACGGCGTGCTGCGCTATCTCGTCGAGAACGACATCCAGTTGGGCATCCGGCTGCGGGAGGGACCGGACAAGGGCACCCTGGAATGGCGAAGGCCGAACCGGATGACGCTGCAGACCCTGCTGCACAATCCCGCCTATGCCGGCATCTACGCCTACGGGCGGCGCCGGGTCGACCCGCGCCGCCAGGACCCGGCCCGGCCGAGCACCGGACGGGTCGTCCGATCCCGGGACGGATGGCATGTGGTGATCCCGAATGTCCTGCCCGCCTACATCAACGTCGCCCAGTTCGAGGCGAACGAAGCGAAACTGGCTGCCAACCGCGCCCGCGCCGAAGCCATGGGCGCGGTGCGAGGCGGCCCCGCGCTCACGGCCGGGCTCGTGCACTGCGGACGTTGCAACCGGCGCATGAGCGTGCGCTACCACACCCAGCACAGCAAGGCCCTGCCCGAATACGTGTGCACCCGGGACATGACCAACTACGGCGCCCAGAAGAGCTGCCAGCTGCTCAACTCCGCCTGCGTGGACGCCTTCGTCGAACAGCAGGTCCTCGCGGCACTGACGCCCGCCGCCGTCGAGGTGTCCCTGCGCGCGGCCGAGCAGGTCCTGGCCGAGCGGGCCGAGCTGGAACGGCTGTGGTCGCAACGGCTGGAACGCGCCGCACAGGACGCCGACCGGGCCCGCCGCAGCCACCATCTCGCCGAACCGGAGAACCGCCTGGTCGTGCGCCATCTGGAGAAGGAATGGGAGGACGCACTCGCCGCCCAGCAGCGGCTCCGCGAGGACTACGACCGTTTCACCCGCAGCAGCCCGCACATCCTCACTCCGGCCGAGCGGCAGACCATCACGGCTCTGGCCGGCGACATCGAGGGCTTATGGCGTGCGCACAGCACCACGACAGCGGACCGCAAGGAGATCATCCGCGCGGTCGTCGACAAGGTCGTCGTCACCGTGCTCGGCACCAGCGAGCAGGTGAAGGTCACGATCGTCTGGGCCGGCGGGACGAATACGGCGGGAGAGGTCATCCGCCCGGTCCAGCGGCTGGAACAGCTCAGCTACTACCCGCAACTGACCGATCGGATCCGCGAACTCGCAGGCCAGGACATAGGAGCCAACGGGATCGCCGACCGCCTGGAAGCTGAGGGCTTCCGGCCCGCGAAGGGCGGCAAGCGAATCTCCGCTGCCACCGTCCGCGACCTCATGCGCCGCCTCGCCTGCCCCGCAGGCCGTGTCCACCAGCACCGCCCCGCACCACCCGGCGAGGAGCCCGGCCCGGACGAGTGGTGGCTCAAGCACCTGGCCGCCGAGCTGGACATGACCACCTCCACCCTCTACGTCTGGATCCACCGCGGTTGGATCACCACCCGCCGGGAGAGCTGCTGGCCCCACCGGCTCATCGCCCACGCCGACCAGCAAGAACTCGCGGAACTCCGCGAACGCCGCACACGTCCGCCTGGCTGGTACAGCCGCCGCATCTGGACCGAGACCGCCGAAACAGCAGGCCAACAGACTCCATGAGTGCACTGTGCTTGACAGATCTCTGCCACCCAGCGCCTGGGCAGCACCACGAATCCCTGCATGTCGTCGGTGCGTTTGACGATCTCCAAGGTCAGCGCGAGTTTCTGACGGCACCAGTCGACGAGGGAGCCGGTGTAGCCGCCGTCGGCCCAGACGAGGGTGATGTCGCGGTGCAGGCGGCGCAGCCGCCTCAGCAGGCCCACGGCGGCGTCCCGGTCGCCGATGTTCGCGGCGGTGACCGCGACGACCAGGAGCAGACCGAGGGTGTCGGTCACGATGTGCCGTTTGCGGCCCGGCACCTTCTTCCCGCCGTCGTAGCCGCGGGAGGCGGCCGGCACCGTCGCGGCGGCCCGCACCGACTGCGCGTCGATGATTCCCGCCGTGGGTTCGACCTCGCGGCCTTCGTGCTCACGGACCTTCCCGCGCAGCCGGTCGTGGAACTCGGTGATCAGCCCGTGCTCGCGCCAGCGGCAGAAGAAGGCGTAGACCCGGCCCCAGTCGGGGAAGTCCGTGGGCATCGCCCGCCACGAGATCCCGCCCGCGACCAGGTAGCGGATCGCGTCGAGCAGTTGGCGGTGGCAGTAGCCCTCGGGCTGCCCGCCTCTGCCCTGGAGCCAGGCCGGCACCGGCAGCAGCGGCCGGATGGCCGCCCACTCCGCGTCCGTCATGTCCGACGGATACCGGCGTTCCCGGTCGGGATGGTCGGCCGCGTTGCCGTACACGTGCGCGAGGCAATCACACGATGGTGCAGCCGAGTTGAACTGGACGGGCTCGGACGCGTACAACAACGACACCAGGGCCTCCCGGCATTGCTTGGTTAGATTCGCATCCCCGAGCTACCGAGAGGCCCTGTCTTCATGCGCGCACAACGGGAAGATCACCCCGGCGAGAAACCTGTTCGACCCACACGTTCCATGATCGGTTGAGATACGGCTTCTCAGTACACCCCACACGGCGGGGCAACTTGTGGGAGACCGTCGTGCTCATTCTCGGCGTGATCTTCTGTATCGTGGCTCTGAGTGTGGCAGTAGTCGGTGCCTCCAAAGCAGCTGGCGGGAACGGGCGACCGACCATCACCAGCGTTCAAACTCGAAGGCCCTCGATCCGATCTGAAACTGAGGTTCGACATGGGCGGCCCAAGCGGAGATCATCCGACATCATCGACGTGTGGACACAGTGGGCGCTGCTGGTAGCCGCCGCGAACACCGGCGCCGATGGAGATCCAGAACTCCTTTGAGTCGGAGAGGTGGCCGCCGAGGGTGTGCCATGACAACCCTGGGTACTCGGTGCGCAGCGCGGCAAGGCCAGCGGTAGCCAGTCCGCACCGCTGGTAAGGCGGTTGGGTGTAGGGCTGCTCGACCCAGCCAAGTCGGCAGCGCCGGCAGACCTGGTAGTCGACCTCGAAGGCGAAGTCGCCGTGCAGGTTGGCCGCGCGCTGACGCCAGCCCAACCGCTCGCCCGAAACCGTGTCCTGCCACGGTGTGCTGAGCTCGGGCACGACCGGCGGGCCGTGGCGGCGGCCCAGCCGCCCACCACTGATCCACTGCAGTACTTTGCGCCAGGGTTCCCGCCCGGACACGCGCCCAACCTGGCGAGCCTGCCCAGCAAGGCGTAGCACTGCCTGCATGTCGTCGTCGATTGCCATGCCCTCATCGTGCCCGACCAATCGCGAGGGGTATCCAGCCATTGCTCAGACCCGGACAGATCGTCCGCGTCTCCGCCGGTTGCTTCCGTCACCCTGAGCCGAGCAACGCAGGGATCGTCCGAGTCCTCGGCCCAGTCCGTCTCGGTGCCGCGTCGCTATCGTGGGGGACGCCCCTACATCACGGGAGGCAGTTCGTATGCGTGGTCTCGGAGATCACCTGAGCATCGGCGAGCGGATCGCCTTTCACCGCAAACGCCGTGGCTACACGCAGCAGGTACTGGCCGGGCTTGTCGGCCGCAGCACTGACTGGCTGGCGAAAGCGGAGTCCGGTCGGCGGAAGCCGCCGCGTATCGACATGCTTGCCGAACTGGCACGCGTGCTCCGAGTACCCCTTGGGGAATTGGTCGGCCAACCCGTGCTCATGGAGGACGACAGGCAACAGGACGACGTCCCGGCCGTGCGGGACGCGTTGATGAGTCCGCGTCGTCTGTCCCGGTTGTTGTTCGGCCCGGAGGCCGAGGCACAACTCCCAATCCCGGGCCCGGTGGCTGAGCTCGTAGAACAGGCGTGGAACGACTACCAGGCGGGGCGGCTCGGCAAGGTGATCGCCGGGCTCCCCGGTCTTCTGCAGACTGCCCAAGAGCTTGAGGACCGCGCTGCGCGGTCGGCAGCAGAACGCCGGGACTGCTGGGCTGTCTCCTCCCGGGTCCATCACCTGGCCGCCACGACGCTTGCCAAGATCGGCGAGTCTGATATCTCGTGGCTCGCGGCTGAACGCGCCATGCGGGCGGCTGACGAATCGGGCGACCCGCTGGTGGTGGCGTCCGCCGCGCGCTCCGGTGCCCATGCCCTGCTGGCCAATGGCCGGTATGACGAAGCGATGGAATTGGGTCAGACGGCGTCGGCGTGGTTGTCGGTCCAAGTCGACGAGAGCGATCCAGCCGCTCTGAGTCTGCTGGGCATGATCCATCTTCGGGCAGCCATTGCCGCCGCGCGGCACCAGGACCGGCCTACGGCGACGAGCCTGCTGAACCGGGCCGAGGCGCTCGCCGAGCAACTCGGCTCGGATGAGAACTACTGGCAGACGAGCTTCGGGCCAACGAATGTCGTGCTGCACCGGCTCTCCGCGGAACTGGACCTGGACAACGTCTCCTACGTCGTGGAACACGGTCGGATCGACGTGGACCACATGCCTGCGGAGCGAGGCGTCTCCCACCGCATCGACTTCGCCCGCGCCCTGTCGCTGGCGCGGCAAGGGGACAACGCCTTCGCGGAGCTGCGTACCGCCGAACGCGCGTCGCCGCAGCTCGTACGGAACAATCCCCGTGTGCGAGACACGCTGCGCGACCTGATCAAGCAGTCCCCGGTCGCCGGCAGCGCTCGTTCGTCGGAGTTGTTCATGATGGCTCAACGATGCAGGGCGGTGCAGTGAACAGCAAGAAGCGCGGAGTCCTGGGAGTCGTGGGCACAAGCGCCGGCGGAGTCGAGGACTTGCGGACCGGGCTCGTCGAACCGGCTCTGGCGCGCGGGTGGCAAGTCGCCGTGACGCTCACGCCCACGGCGGGCCGTTGGCTGCGGATGAGCGGCGAGGCCGACCGGCTGGAGAAGCTGACGGGCTTGCCCGTACGCGACGGGCCACGGCTGCCCGGCGAGGCGAGGCCGCACCCGAACGTCGACTGCTACGTGGTCGCCCCTGCCAGCGCGAACACGGTGGCGAAACTCGCGACGGGCATTGCCGACAACCAGGCGCTGACGCAAGTCGGAGAAGCCATAGGCACCCTGGGGTTGCCCGTGGTCGTCTTTCCGCGGGTGAACGCAGCCCATGCCCGCCACCCTGCCTGGCGGCGCCACATCGCAGCGCTCCAGGAGGCAGATGTCCACCTCGTCTACGGCCCGGACGTCTGGCCGCTGCACGAGCCACGGGAGGCGCCCGCCGGGCGCGACCTGCCTTGGGCCGCGGTGCTGGACGCCATTGACCGAGCCGTGGAATGACGGTTCGTCAACCTTTCTGAGCTGCATGAACAGAGGACCCGGACAAACTGTCCGGGTCCTCTGTTCATGGCGCATCGAAGCTTGCTGCCATGCCGGACATGCCCAAGCAGCACAGCGCGGGGAGCACACAGATGGACCACCGCACCCAGCGGTACGGCCCGCTCGAGCCCGCCGATGCCGTCGTCCGCGCTGCCGAGGTCCGGAGACACCTGGAGGCACAGCCACAGGCGACGGAAACCCTCCCCAACGAGGAAACCACGGCCGCCGGGACCGGGCGCCGACGGGAGATGAGCGTGGACATCGCCCCGCAACTCCACCTTGTAGCCCGCGTACGACACGCGGTAGTCGGCGCCCTCCGGCTGTGGGGTGTCCTAGGGATCGCGGACGACATGGGGCTGATCGCGACGGAGCTCGTCGGCAACGCCATCCGGCACGGCTCGGGCGACGGCGTCGGAGTGCTGCTGGCCGTACAGGACGGTCTCGCCCTTCTGGAGGTCACCGACGGCACCAGGGAGGAGCCGACCCACCGCCAGCCCGAAGACGGGGACGAGGACGGCCGGGGGCTGCTGATCGTCCGCGCGCTCGCCAAGGACTGTGGGTGGCGGATCAACGGCCGGGGCGGCACAACCGTCTGGGCCACTATGCCCTTCCCTCTCAGGAGGGCCGCATGAGGTCTGACTCCAGCCCGGGGGAGGATGCGCGTGTCCGGTTCGCCTGCGAGTGCTTCGCCTGGGGCGAGTTGCCTGGTGGCGGGAGCGCGTACGTGCGGCCCATGCACTGGATCAGCAGGATCACGGCCCTGGACGTCGATACGGCGGCGGCCTGGGTAATGGATCGCCTCGATCTGCTGGCCATGCTGCTGGACGAGCCATCCATCCACCGAGCACCACGGCAGATGGACGGTCCCGATGCCCGGTGGTGGGTAGCGGCCACGCTGCGCGCGGGCAGAAGTCTGGAGCTGGACATCACCGACTCCGAACAGGTCCGCTACCAGGTCGTCGTCATCCCCGTACGCCGGCGCTGCCGGACACCGCCTCGTGCGCGCTCACCTGCTGTCGCGACAGCCGCCGCATAGACCGCTGTCCCCGCCGCCCGGGCCCCCTACCCCGGGCGCCGGGGACAGCGCACCACGCCGCCTCTCTGAGGGGCGGCGGCCCCTCTGATCTGACGCCACCGCGGGGCGCGCACCGCTGAGAAGGAGAGAGTTCGTGAATATCGTCCCTGGCATGACGACTGACAGCTCGAAGTCCCCCATGTCCGAACAGCAGTTGCGCGACGCGATGGTCGAGGAACTGATTGAGCTGGGTGCCGCCCGGAGCCCGCATGTGGTGGACGCGTTCCGCCGGATTCCCCGGCACCTGGCCAGTCCCGGTGAGGAGATGGGCAAGGCGTACCAGGCGGAAAACGCCGCGATCACCAAGAAGGACGCTGACGGTGTGGCCATCAGCTCGGTGTCCGCTGCCCGCATCCAGGCCATGCAGATCGAGCAGGCGGACGTCCAGCCAGGAATGCGGATTCTGGAGATCGGCTCCGGGGGTGTCAACGCCGCCTACCTTGCTGAGATCGTCGGCCCGCAGGGCCTGGTCGTCACTGTGGACATCGACCGCGACGTCACCGCGCACGCTGAACGGTTCCTGGCGGAGTCCGGATATGACCGGCGGGTGCTGGTTGTCACCGCCGACGGCGAGTACGGCATGACCGAGCACGCCCCGTATGACCGCATCATCGTTACCGTGCAGGCCGCCGACATCCCGCCGGCCTGGGTCGAGCAGCTCGTCGACGGCGGCCGGCTCGTCGTGCCGCTGCGGATGCGCGGCATGACCCGCACCGTCGCGCTCGTCCGGCACGGCGACCGCCTCGTGAGCGACAGCGTCGAGCTGTGCGGCTTCGTACCGATGCAGGGCGCCGGGGAGAACCGCGTCCGCCTTGTCCTGCTCCACGACATCAAGGGTGAAGAGGTCGGCCTGCGCCTGGACGGGCACCCGGACCCGGACGTCGACGGGCTCCGGGCCGCTCTGGGCAGCCCCCGCCTCGAAGCCTGGACAGGGGTGACGCTCGCCGGCGACGAGTCGAACGAGCACCTGGATCTATGGCTTACGACCGCGCTGGACAACCTGCCGCTGCTAGCCGGGACACCTGCCGCCCGCGAGCGCGGCCTGATCGCATCGGTGTCGCCGCTCGGCGTGCCCACGCTCGTTGACGGGGACAGCTTCGCCTACCGCACGGTACGCCGCACCGACGACCCGGAGCGGTTCGAGCTCGGCGCTATCGGCCACGGGCCGCAGGGCCAGAAAGTCGCCGAACGGCTGGTCGAGGAGATCCAGCTCTGGGACCGCGAACACCGTGGCGACCGGGCCCAGGTCGAGATCCACCCGGCGGGCACGCCGCACGAGCAGCTTCCCGCGGGCCGCATCGTCGACCGGCCGCACACGCGGGTCCTGATCACCTGGCCGTAGCGCCGAGAGCGCTGTGGACCGGGCAGTAAAGGCACAAGTAAGGCACATCCCACCACCTGCACAGGAGGATATCGAGATGGCACCGCAGGGCAGCATCACGCTCAAGGCCGCCACGGACTTCGCGGCCGGCTCCGACTCGGACTTCGACCTCAACATCGAGATCATCGCGTCCGCCCCGGTCGTGGCCGGGCTGCTGAACGACACCGGCGACGGCTGCGGCTCGACCTGCCAGTCCGCCTGCTCCAACAGCACCTGCATCGGCGGCTGACCCACGCACCTGTGGGGCCGGGCCGGATCCCTCCGCCCGGCCCCACATCGCCGAGCCCGAGACGACCAAGGAGGCACTGCGATGTACCACGCCGTTGACGCGGCTCTGATCAGAGCCGCCGCACGGCCTCTGGCTGCCCAGCTGCCTACCTGGCCGGACCTGGACGGCAGCACCCTCGGCGACGCGGAACGCTGGCGAGCGTGGATCGGCGAGGTCTGGGCGGACGACGCCACGGCGGCGGCGATCGAGATCGCCAGCCCCCCGCTGGTCGAGGCCGTGCACGGTGTGCTCGACGGCCATGTGCAACGTCCCCGGGCAGTCCGGCGCACAGTCATCTCCCTGGTGCGCTACCTGCTGCGGATGCAGCACCGCGCCACGCCGTTCGGCCTGTTCGCCGGCCCCGCGCCCATACGCCTCGGACACCAGACCAAAGCCCACTGCGGCACCAGACATCGGGCTTTCGCCCGAGCAGACGCCGAGTGGCTCGCCGAGATCGTCACCACCCTGGAGGAGAACACTGATCTGCTGCGGCGCTTGCCCGTGATCGCCGACTCCACCTGCATCGTCCGAGGCGGCACAGTCGCAGTACCGCATCAGCCGGGCAAAGACGGCCCTGCCGAGGTCACCCTGCGGCGCACCCCTGCAGTCGAGACGGTCCTTGAGATCGCCCGCTCCGCGATCACGGTCGAGGACATCGTGGCCAAACTGCGCGCCGACTACCCCGACACCCCTGCCGCCGTGATCGAGGACATGGCGCATGGCCTTGTCTCACACCGGATCCTGATCACCAGCCTGCGTGCGCCCATGACCACCGACGATGCTCTGGGCCACGTCGTGGCCCAGCTCGACGCCGCCGACGCCCAGACCATCCCCTCAGCGGCAGCCACCCTCGCGCAGCTCCGGCAGATCCAGCAGCTTCTTCTCCGGCACGACTCCGCCTCCGTCTCCGAGCAGCGGACCCTCCGCATGGAGGCCACCCGGCGTATGACGGCCATGACCGGCGTGGCCGGGCGCACTCTGGTGGCGAATCTGCGGCCCGACTGCGATGTCGTCCTGCCCGCCGCCGTCACCCAGGAAGCAGAACGCGCCCTGGAGGTCATGGCCCGGATCACGCCGTACTCAGCCGGGCCTCCAGCCTGGCTGGACTACCGCACCCGCTTCCTGGAGCGCTACAGCATGGGCGCCCTGGTGCCGCTCCGCGACCTCACCGATCCCGACATCGGTCTCGGCTTCCCGGCTGGCTACCGCGACTCTGTCCTCAACCGTCCCGTCCAGGCCACCAGCCGCCGGGACGAACACCTCCTCGCCCTCGCCCAGGACGCTGCCGCTAACCACGTCCGAGAGATCGTCCTGATGGAAGACGACCTCGCCGAGCTCACTGCCGGTGACGTCACCCAGGTCTCCGCCCACGTTGAGCTGTGCTTCACCGTGCTCGCCACCTCCCTGGACGCCCTGCAACAAGGCCAATTCGCACTGAGCCTCGCGGGCCTTTCCCAGTCAGCCGGCACCACGACTGGCCGGTTCCTGGAGATGCTGGAGCAGCCCGACCGCGAGCGCATGACAGCCGCGTACGCTGCCCTGCCGACCCTCACTGCCAACGCGGAGCGCGCGCAGGTCTCCGCCCCGCCGCTTCGCCTGCGCACCCAGAACGTCAGCCGGGCCCCCGCCGTCGTGCCGCACCTGCTCGCGCTGGGCGAGCACAACCCGGCCGCCACCCTCGACTTGGACGACCTCGCCGTGACAGCGGACTCCCAGCGCCTCTACCTGGCCTCGCTGTCCACGGGCAAGCTGATCGAGCCGTCGGTGATGAACGCCGTCGAACTCACCAACGCTACCCACCCCTTGGTCCGCTTCGTCGCTGAGGTGCACCGCTCGCACACCGCCGTGCTGGCCCCCTTTGTCTGGGGCGCCGCCGCCCGGTTGCCGTTCCTGCCCGAAGTCCGCGTCGGCCGCACGATCCTCTCGCCCGCCTGCTGGCGGCTCCGGCGGCGCGACATCGGCCACCAGGACGGGCCTGGCTGGCTGCGGGACTTCACGCACTGGCGCTGCCGCTACGGCGTGCCCCGCACCGTCTTCATCGGCTCCGATGACCAGCGCCTCCGGCTCGGCCTCGACAACCCGACCCATCTGCAACTGCTCCGCATGGAGCTGAAGCGCACCGGCACGGTAACCCTGTACGAGGCGCCCGAGGAGGACGCGTACGGCTGGCTGGGCCGCACGCACGAAATCACCATGCCGTTCGCCTCCACCCTGCCGCCCGTGGCCCACCACACCCGGCAATTGGTCGTCACACGCCGCGACCACGGGCGCCTGCCCGGCACATCCCCGTGGGCGTACCTCAAGGTCTACTGCCACCCCGAGCGCGTCCGGGAAATCCTGACCGCGCATCTGCCCGCCCTGTTTCAGGAATGGGAAGGCAGCACACCCCAGTGGTGGTTCACGCGGTACCGCGACACCGGAACCCATCTCCGCCTACGGCTCCGGCTGCCGGGGCCGCACGCCTTCGGCGGCACCGTTCAGCGCGTCGGGGCGTGGGCGGCAGCACTCCGCAACGCCGGACTGGTCAGCCACATCCAGTGGGACACCGACGAGCCCGAGACCGGCCGCTACGGCAGCGGCCACCTGCTGGAAGCCGCAGAACAGTACTTCGCCGCCGACTCCACCGCCGCCACCGCCCAGATGGCGCTCGGCCTTCCGACTGGCCTGCGTCCGGCCGTGATCGCGGCGAGCTACGTGGACATCGCTGCCGCCTTCACCGGCAACCCAGCAGCCGGACGCCGCTGGCTGGTCGAGCACCTGCTCAAGGCTGAGGGCACGGCGCCGCCGCGCGAAGTCCAAGCGCAGGCCGTACGTCTGTCCTCCCTGGACAGCGGCTTCTCCGCACTGCGCTCCCTGCCAGGAGGCGAGCAGGTCGCCGCCGCCTGGGCCCACCGCCGCGACGCCCTACACACCTACCGGACCGCGCTCACCGACCACGGTGCGGACCCGGCCACGGTCCTGCCGTCCCTGCTGCACATGCACTACAACCGGGCCGCCGGCATCGACCCCGACGGCGAAGCCATCTGCCGCCGCCTGGCACGTGCCGCTGCCCTGTCCTGGACCGCACGCGCCGAAGGAGCACCGCGGTGACGGCCGCCCCGCCCCTCCTCAACACGGACGCCGCCACGCGGCAATCCCTCGCCCACGGTCCCCTCGGCATCGCCCTGCTCCACATCGAACGCGCCCGCCAAGGCACCGGATCGTGGCAGTCGGTCCACCGCCAACTCGCCGGCATCGGCCCCTTGATTGATGCGGGCGAGGCCAGCCTGTTCCTCGGCGCACCCGCGATGGCATACGTCCTGCACTTGGCTGCCGCCGACACTGGCCGGTACACCAGCGCCCTCCACACCCTGGACCGGATCGTGGCCACGCACACCCTCCGCCGTCTGGACGTCGCCCACGCCCGCATCGACAAGGGCGAGCCGACCAGCTTCACCGAGTACGACCTGCTGCGCGGCCTGACCGGCCTCGGCGCACTCCTCCTACGCCGCGCCCCGGAAAGCGCAGAGCTCAAGGGGGTCCTGGAGTATCTGGTGCGGTTGACCGAGCCGCTGCCCCGGCCCGACGGACGGACGCTCCCGGGCTGGTGGGTGTGGCACAGCCCGGTGAACCTCAGCGCACCCACCCCCGGCGGCCACGCCAACGCCGGCCTGGCCCACGGCATCACCGGCCCCCTGGCCCTGCTCGCGCTCGCCAAGCTGCGCGGCATCACCGTGCCCGGCCACCAGGAGGCGATGCAGCGGATCTGCCGCTGGCTGGACCGCATACGCCACAGCGACCGCCACGGAACCTGCTGGCCACGCTGGGTCACCGCGACCGCATCGATCCCCACCCACCCGGGGGTGCCGTCTTGGTGCTACGGCACCCCCGGCCTCGCCCGCGCCCAGCAACTCACCGCTCTGGCCCTCGGAGACGCCCCCCGTAAACGCATGGCGGAACGGGCACTCCTGTACTGCCTGGCCGACCCCCTCCAGCTCGACCAGCTCACCGACCGCGGTCTGTGCCACGGCGTCTGCGGCCTGCTCCGCGTTGTCCAACGCGTCGCCGAGGACGCCGACAAACCCGACGCCTTCACCAACCACCTCGCGCAACTCCGCGAATGCTTCCTGACCGCAGGGCCCCCGGCAGAGACCGGATTCCTCGAAGGAGCAGCCGGAGCGGTCCTCGCCTTCCAGGACGCCGAAGCGGGCACGGCGCCTGCCAGTGACTGGGACGCTTGCCTACTCCTCATCTGACTACGCCCGGAGAAGAGACCTGGTGGACCTGGACAGCAGCGCGGCCGAGCAGGCCATCCTGGCCGTCCTCACCGGCACGCCTATCGTGGAGGCCGCTCGCTGGGTGCGCGCCTCTCCCGAACGTCTCGCGGAAGCCGTCGAGCTGTACCGCGACGCCGGACGCGCCACCCTCGACGCACGGCCTGACTCCTCTGGCTGGCAGCAGACAAACATCGAATTCGCCTACTACCCGACCGCCGACCGCGTCTTCCGTACCTACCTTCTGCCACCACTGCGACAGGCAGAGGACACCGGGAGGATCGGGTCCTGGTGGTTCATCCGCAAGTACCCTTGCTGGCGCCTCCGCCTCACTCCCGGTCCACAGGCGCTGGTCGAGGGCATGACGAAACCGATCGCCGAGGCCCTCGACAGCGCGATCTCGCGAGGCGTCGTCAAGAGCTGGCGGCCGTCGTCCTACGAGCCAGAGACCACGGCGTTCGGTGGCCCGGACGGCATGCACATCGCCCACGCCTTGTTCCACGCAGACAGTGTCGGAGTGCTCGACTACTTGCAGCCCACGGGCACAAACAGCAGCGGATTCTTGGATCCCAAAGCGACTTCGCTCCTCGTTATCAGTCTCTTCCTACGTGCCGCCGGCCAGGAATGGAGCGAACAAGGCGATGTGTGGGCACGCGTCGAAATGGCAAGGCCCCTGCCGGACGACGTTCCAACAGAGCGCGTGACCGCCATGACCGGTTCGCTCCGCAAGCTCCTCACGATCGACACCTCCTCCTACGCGGTCAGCACCCTTCTGGCGCCCCTCGCCGAATGGACTGACGCGATGACGCAGGGTGGCCAGGCCCTCGGCCAAGCGGGACGCGAAGGGCGGCTCGGCCTCGGAACACGCAACATCCTGGCCCGACATGTCATTTTCCACTGGAACCGCATGGGCTTCACCACACGCCAGCAAGCCATCTGGGCGAGAGCAGCGCGGGAGACAATCCTCGGAGACTCGCCATGCACAGGGATGATGCGTTCTCAACTGGCGAGATGATCCGATCGCCTGCGTGCGCGCTGTCGCCGACGGTTCAACTGGGGTATGGACGGCGACTCCCTGGACGAGGCCGTGGACGCCGCTCGGCTGGTACGTGGACGACGGTCGACGAACCCGACGACACGCTGCTCGACGGATTAACCAACGGTTCAGGCGGACAGAGCACCACCAGGGCCTATTGTGAGCCGCTTACAGGTACCGGGCAGGTCGGCGTACAATTCAGGAAACAGTGTGTTAATGTCGATGCCTCCAAAATGCGATATTGCGTCGAGCTTTCCAAGCTCCGCCAGCATTCCTCTGTTGAAATCTGACTCCCGAAGTTCGCCATGCCACGCCCAGGAGATATCCATGCCGAGTGCGTTTTCCTCCTGAATGCGGTCCAGTAGCGATCTGGTGAAAGCGTCTTGCCACCCGCCGTATCCGCACACGACTACGTAATGCCCCCGCAGGCGTTCCCGGATTGACCCACCGAGTTTGTGCCGCTGCCGAGTCAACTGCCCCTGGGTGTGCAGCGTGTTGCCCATCCGCCAATAACCGTGTACGTGGGCAATTTCAACCACATCTTCTACGTCGGGGCGCTCTATCCGGCCATCGCCGTCCATCCACTGCGTTGAGGTCCCGCCACCAGACCTCCGCACGGAAATCTCTAGCAAGGGGTCGAAGTTGGTGGTGAGGATAGGTCCCCTCATGGACTCGTCCAACCACGTCAAGAAGCAGCCTAGCGCCTCCGCTCCCTCATTAAGTCGCCACGCCGATCCTTTCCTTGTCTCTATCTTCCGGAGCTCACTCTCATCGAGAAGCAGATTTCTAACCTCATTATCGGTCAGGTTAGCCCGCCCGCGCCAGGCTCGAAGCACGCCCAAGCGAATTATGCGGTTAAGTGAATCCTGGGATTGCCTATGCCTTATGAAGGAAGCGGCTTGCTGATATTTTTCACTCTCTGTCGGGCCTTCGACCTCGGAGTCGAACTTTTCGCGGAGTTTCTCTGTAGGCAGGCTTTCGCGCATGGCGGAAACGTACTCTTCCACCCCAGGAACCGATCCACGGGTTAGACCCGAGCCCACGACGAATGCAACAGGCTTAGTCGGGTCCTCGTCTACCCTATGGATGATTTGGTCATGGAGAGCTGACTGGTCACCAAATAGCATGGTGAGCCCCTTGTCTCGCGACCCATAGGGGACTTTTTAAGACTACGTCTTGCGAGTACGGGATGCATCTTGGCCCCGCATTCTGCCTGGGTAAGTCAACAGCGTTCGCGAATGACCCGACGACGAGGGAGTGCTGGCGCCTGGCCTCGTGCCCACCGCGAGGGCCGACCTCGCCCGGCCGTGCGAGCGCAAGAGCGGCGACGCTCAGCTGGTGACGCGTTCGCGCTTTCCCCTACATTTTCGTGGTCTCGCCCGCCTCATGTGAAGGCGCGCGATCGACTTGCACGCCCTCTGGCACTCCTCAGAGCATTCACGACCGGACGGTCGCTCGGGACCCAACACGAGAACTTCGGCGGCCACGGCCCGGTGCACGCTGGCAGGTCGGCGTGTCCTGGACGGTACCCCGTCAGCGGACAGGCGCGGCAGAAAAGCGTGCCCAGCTGCTGAGCGCGATCAACCGTGGGTAGCCGCTCAGGCCCTCCCACGCTTCGCTTGTCAGTCCCGCTCCGTAGGATCCATGCGGACACTCTTCTAGGGATCCGGGAAAAAGGGGGCATGCCCAGTGAGCGCACCAGGCCGTAGGCGTCAGTCGGCGAGTCCGGAACCGACGATCGCGCCGGTGTCCCGGCTTGCGGACCGGGTGCTCACCGGCGAGATCGTGCTGCCGAAATACCAGCGGGCATTCGTGTGGGGGCCGCACCAGATCCTTCATCTCCTGGATTCGGTGCTGCGCAACTACCCCATTGGCAGCCTGCTGCTTTGGGACACCACAGAGCAGCTCGCTAGCGAGGAGACTGTTGCGGGCCTAGAAGTGGAACCGCCGCGTCCTGGCCGCCCGGTCAAGTACATCCTCGACGGCCAGCAGAGACTGGCCAGCATCATTGGCGCACTGCATGGCGGTACCGGTCCCTGGGACATCGTTTACGACCTGGAAGAGGAGCGCTTCTTCCAGCGCACTCCCGAGACCTCGATGGAGCCGCACATTGTTCCCATGCGGAAGGTCAGCTCGGCAGGCTCCCTCTTTGGACAGGTAGCCGACCTCGCCCCCGAACTGCGCGAGCGCGCCACCGAGCTGTACGAGCAGTTCGCCAACTACCTTGTTCCGGTGGTGACGCTGGACCACATGTCGGCGGAGGAATCAGCGGAAGTCTTCGTGCGGATCAACAGCACGGGCACGACGATGAACATCGTCGACGTGGCGCGGGCCGGTACCTGGAGCCCGGACTTCGACCTTAAGGAGGAGATCGAGTCACTGCTCCAGGTCCTCGACGCAAAGCACTATGGCCGGGTCGACACCAAGACCATGCTCCGTACGATCGCTGTCGCGGCCGGATTCGGATTCTCGACCAAGGACATCAATCGCCTGAGGGAGTTGGACAAGGAGCGGTTGCGGAAAGCCGTTGGTGAGGCGGCGAAGGCGGCTGAGCGAGCGGTGGATTTCCTGAGCACTCAGATCCGTACACCTACGGCCGACGCACTCCCCTACTACAACCAGTTCGCGGTGCTCGTGGAGGTGTTCCGGCAACTGCCGAAGCCTTCATCCGCGCAGTACGACACGTTGCGGCGCTGGTTCTGGCTGACCGCGAGCGGTGAGTATTTCAAGGGCTGGAGCGAGGCTCAGATGGGTCCTGACCTGCAGGCGATCACCGCCTTCGCCGAGGGGGAGACGCGGGAGATCGACACGGGTGCAGCCCTGCCGCGCAGTGCCCTGTGGTGGCGCAGTGCGTTCTCGAAGAGGAACGCGCCCAGCAAGCTTCTTGCCCTGATCCTCGCGTACGAGGACCCGCTGGACTTGCTCACCGGACAGCGGATCGACGTGGGCAAAGCCTTGTCCTGGCAGAACGACAAGGAATTTCACCACTTCTTCCCCAAGGCCTTTCTTCGGTCGCGCGGAGTGAGTAGTGCCCGAACCAATGTCTGCGGCAATCTGGTCATGCTCACCTCACACAGCAACATTTGGGTGACTGACCGGCCACCGTCCCAGTACCTGCGGGACTTGGCCGACATCGAAGGTGAGGGACCCCTGCGTGAGCGATTGCGGACGTGCCTGGTGGAGGAGGAGGCGTACCAGGCAGCGCTGCGGGACGACTACGACACGTTTCTGCGCGTGAGGTCGGAAACGTTGCACCAGCGGCTGATGGAGTTGATCGGCTCAGCGGCGGCGCCGGCGAGCGTGGGCACGGCCGGTGATGCTGAGTCGTCTCCCAGCGGCGATGTGCTGGACGCGGACACGGGCTTGCTCCTGGACGAACCGGTTGACCGCGATTCGGCGGACTGAGCAGATTGACGGGGGTGTATGCGAGTGCGGATGGTCGAAGTGCCAGTCGCTGACCGGCCACGGGAGCGACTCCTGAGTCGGGGACCAGAGGCGCTCTCCGACAGGGAGCTGCTGGGGCTGCTGTTGGGCTCGGGGACAAGCGGCTGCGATGCCGTGGAACTTGCCGGGCGGCTCATCGCCCGGCACGGCGGGTTGTACGAACTGTCCCGGGCGGCTGCGCATGAACTGGCGGCAGGGCTGGCGGGGGTGGGTCCGGCAAAGGCAGCGCGGGTGGCGGCGGCGTTCCAACTGGGGCGGCGGACGGCTTCGGGGGACACTGGAGGCCGGCAACGCGTATGCGGATCGGGCGACTTGGCCACGGTTGCGGCACCCATACTGACGGGGTTGAGGCACGAGCGGGTCGTGGTCGTCGTGTGCGATGGCGCGGGCGCAGTGTTGCGTACTGCGGTGCTGACCGAGGGCGCGACTGACCGCTCTCTGCTTCCCGTCCGCGACGTGCTGGCCTTGGTGCTGGCGGCGGGCGGTACTGCCTTCGGGGTGGCCCACAACCACCCCACAGGCCGTGTAGAACCAAGCGATCCCGACCGCCTCGCAACGGCCCGCCTGGCGGCCGGGGCGGAGACGGTCGGGCTCAGGTTCCTGGATCATGTGGTGGTCACGGACCGGGAGTGGCGACGGGTGGAGTACGGCTGAGGAGTGGCTCGGGTGGGTGGGGCGGCTACAGTTTTCCGGAGAACGCGGCGTTGAGGAGCGCGGGGCGGAGGGAGGCTAGAACTTTGTCGCGGTGACGCTGGCGGTCGTCAAGGTGTCGAACCTTGTGCATGAATGCATTGACATCGGCTGCCGCCTGCCCGTGGTGCTCGGGTGGAATCTCGGGGATTTCCATGGCCAAAAGAAGACCCGACCGAAGGCGCGGAAGCTGGAGGTTGTGGGTGGCGTGCAGAACCTTGTCCAAGGTGGATTTACTCCGCAGGCCAGCTGCAATGAGCTCGCCAGGCATCGTGCCATTTGGGCGAATTACGTACTGCTCCACACTGCAGAGCCCAGCTCGATCGGAGAGCCACACCTTGTTCAGGTACGGGCGCAGGTAACCGTAGAGAACATCCCCAGGGGCGAATCTGAACTTACGTCCCTTCTCATCGCCGATGGCGCGTGATCCAGTCCGCGTGCCGAAGTGCGGTGCGATGTGTTCCAGACCGACGAACTCCTTTGCCGGGCTTGGATCGTCACCCGGGTGGACGGTGTCGTTTACGAGTGTGCAGGTCTGATCCAATCTGACGGTACCGGTCGCCCAGCGGGCGAGTACCTTGTCGAGCCCGGATACCGCAAGCTGCCGGGCACTCTCCGAGCTGGGAGAGGCTGCAGCAATTGCATTGAGCTTTGCCGTAAGGGTGTCAAGTTTGTTCGCGATTCGTCGCTGCTCGTCCGGGGCGGGTAGGGGAACCGTTGCCTTCTCGAAGTTCTTTGGTGAGAGCGTCTGGTTGCGAGCGACGGTTCCCGTGGAGGTCGAGCGAATCAACGAGCGTCCGTCTGTGCTTTGGAAGTAGTAGTTCAGGTAGCGAAGATCAACGTCGCCAGTCGCTCGGTAGCTCAGGAATCTGGCCGATCCGACGAATCCCTTCTCGCTCTCCGTCGATAGGCCGATTGCGCCCTCCCAAGCCATGATGTTGCTGACGATTAGGCGGTCGGGATGCACTTCAAAATATCTGAGCTTGCTTAGGTCGCTACCCAAGCAAGGGTCACGGTGAAAGATCCCATTGCCGAACGACTTGATGCCGATCTGATCATATTCCATCTCCAAGTCAACGTCGACGGGGATGCGTTCTAGTGTGAGAATTTCGCCAAGTCGAAACGAATCGAGTCTCACCGTTGGCCCCCTACCTCTTCGCGCAGCTCCTCCAGCAACCCCAGAATCTCACTCTCCGTCTTGAGGAGTTCGTCCGCGATCTCTTCCGGTGAGCGGTGGGTCAAATCCTCCCCGACATGTGGGTTCGGGATATCGAGGTTATATCCTGCCTTTTCGATGTCGCCGGCTGATACTCTCCACGCGTTGCCGCCATCTTCGCGGCCTTCGCGGTTCTCGCCGCCCCACCACTCCACACACGGGTCGAACTCTTCAACTCGCATCGGCTTCGTCTTGGTGTAGCCGCGGCGACCGTCCGGCAGCGGGACCTCGTAGAACCAGACGTCCTCCGTCGGCATGCCCTTCTCGAAAAACAGCAGGTTAGCCGGGATCTGGGTGTAGGGAGCGAAGACGCCCTGTGGCAGGCGGACGATGGTATGCAGGTTGCACTCCTTCATCAGCTTTTGCTTGATACGGGCACCGATGCTGTTCTCGCCGGTGGCGAAGAGGCTTCCGTTCGGCAGGACGATCGCGCAGCGCCCGCCCTTCTTCAGTTGGTCCAGGATCGCGTGCAGGAAGAGCCATGACGTCTCCTGGGTCTGGTAGCCCTTCGGAAACTTTTCGACCACTGACCGCTCTTCCTCACCGCCGAACGGCGGGTTTGTCAGCACCACGTCCACCCGGTCGGCCGCCGTCGCATCCCGCATCTGCAGTAGTGCGTTCTCCCGGACTAGGCGTGGCGCACCGACGCCGTGCAGCAGCAGGTTCATGCTGGCGAGCAGGTACGGCAAAGGCTTCTTCTCGACGCCCCGGATATCGGCGTGGAGCTGTTTGCGCTGGGTATCCGTGTCCACCTGCTGCACTAGGTCTTCATAGGCCTGTACCAGGAAGCCGCCCGTTCCGCAGGCCGGGTCGAGGATCGACTCGGCGAGCTTGAGGAAAGACTGCTGGACCATGAAGCGGTTGACGGGGCGGGGCGTGTAGAACTCGCCGGAGTCGCCGGCCGCGTCCCGCATCTCCTTGAGGATCGATTCGTAGACAAACGCCATGGTGTGGATATCGTCTGAGGAATCGAAGTGAATCTGTTCCACCAGGTTCACCAGGTCCCGGAGCAAAGTCCCGGACTGCATGCGGTTGTTGACGTCCTTGAAGATGGTCGACAAGACATTCCGGGGGTCGTCGGCGTCGCCGTCAGTGCCTTTCAGCTCGGCGAGATGAGGAATGAGTTCGTCGTTGACAAAGGTCTTCAGTTCGTTGCCGCTGAAGTCCGGGTTCGTTGCCCAGTCCTGCCAGCGGTAGGGCTTCTCAATGGCCGGACGGTAGTCGGGGTCGAGACGCGGCCCCACCTTCTCTACGCGTTGGTCGAACGCCTTGAGGAACAGCAGCCAGGACAGCTGGGGCAGCCGGTCGAGGTCGCCGTTGAGTCCGGCGTCCTTGCGCATGGTGTCGCGCGCCGACTTGATGATGGACGCGAGCCGTGCCCTGGACGTGGTGGCCGTGGCCACCTTCTTCTTGGTGGACGCCATCTCAGACTTTCTGCTTCGGTTCGGCTTCGCCGTTCTTGGATGTCTCGGCTGCCATGGCCCAGATGCCGCGCACCAGGTCGAGCGCGGGGTTGAGCCGAGGCGGAGTCTCGATCAGGTCTTCGGTCAGTTCGGGGTATGGGTAGGCCCAGTGCTGTACGGCGTCAGGCAAGGCACCGCGTCCGCATCGTTAGCCTGCTGTTTGAGTCGGACAACGTGGGAGCGGCGCGGCGCGTCGGCGTCACGGTAGGGTCCGGTCACCGTGCCTCCTGTAGCGCTCGCTCGATGCCGAGTTCCGCCCTTGCGTTTAGTCGCTGAGCGGCATGCAGGAGGATCCGCCGGGTAGCCAGCCCCCGTTCCAAGGCCTCGGTGACGGCGCAGTCCACCGTCTCCTGTGCGACCTGTACTGCCGCGCACTCAGTGATCGCCCGGACTGGTGTCGTCACGCGATAGCCGTCGCGTTCCTCTATCTCGTCCACGGTGAGCTCTGCCCGGTGAAGGATCACTGCACTGTCCTTCTGCCGGAAACTGGGCGGAACGGTGAGATGGATCTGGGAAGCGTTGGCCGCCCCCAATCCGTGGACGGAGAGCGCTGTGGTGTGGGAAACGACCGCGCGTCCTTTGCTCCACAGAGACCAGCGCACCAAGTGGCTGTCCTCACTTCCGGGCAAGGTGTCGAACTCGCGGAAGCGGTAGATACCACGATCGATGGATACCCAGTTGCCTCGCTGGGCGTGATGGCGCTGGGCCTGGTACGAATACCCGGCCTCCAGCGCTTGGGCGGCGGTGAAGTAGCCGCGCTGCCCACTGGCAACTCGCCAAAGGGCAGCTCTGGTGTCTGTGCGGTCTCTGAGCACCTTGTCACTCTAGCATCCGCGAAAACCTAAAAGTTGACTTTAGTTCTGCGTTGTTCATTCACGTAAACCTAAAGTCACTTTTTTACGATGCCTCCAGTAGGCGCTTGCTTAGTTCGTCGATGGCCTCGTGTATGGGTTTCGTGTCGCTGAACCGGTCCGCCAACTCGGTCACCGACCCCATCTCGGTGAAGGGGCGCACGTTCAAGGTCTCCGGCTTGAGTTGGGGCGAGCCGTACTCGGCGAACTTCAGCAACATCTCCTCCAGCACCTGCCGGGCCTGGGGCTGGAAGGACTCCAGAAAATCCCGGTGCTCGTGGAGGAACCGATACACCCGCTCCTCCCGGCTGACCAGGGGCAGCCCCCAAGCCACGTTCAGAAGTAGGTCAACCGGGTCTACATCCGGGCTGCCGAACTCCGCAGGCAATTCCTCCGACTCGACGTCGGCGGCACGCAGGATGGCCATGAGTTCTCGCCGGCTCTTGGCTGCGGCCCACTGAGAGCGCAGCTTGTCCGGCGCCAGGTCGAGTTCGAGCACGCGGTCGTGCACCCACTGCTGAATGGACACCAGTCTCATCGTCTGGCCGTTTGTGTCCAGCTGGTAGCGTCTCTCGCCCCACTTGTATACGGGGACCCCGTTGACCACGTACCGCTTACCCCGGGACCGGATGCGGTCTACCTCGTCCGGGTCGTCCACTGTGCCGTTGGCGCCCTGTCCTTCGAAGGTGCCACCCTCCGCCTGGGTGTAGTCGGCCTGGAGCTCGGCAACGGTCTCAGGGTCGGCTGCATCGCCTTCGGGTGTTTCTGGTGCGCGCCCGACAACGTGCCCCTGCTCGTCGGCAGTGTCGCGTACGACGCGGAGCGGAGGGCCGTCGAAGCCCGGGTCGTTGAAAAGCCGGGTGGCCTCGACGAAGTCGATGATGTCGAAGGAGCCCTTGCCGATCTCTGGGCACAGGCGAGTGCCCCGGCCGATGGTCTGCTTGAACTCCGACATCGAGCCGATACGGCGAAAGAGCACGATGTTTCGTACGGCGGGCAGGTCGATGCCGGTGTTGAGCAACTTCGACGTCACGGCGATCACTGGTTCGTCGGAATCGTCCTTGCGGAACTCGTCCAACTGAGCCCGCCCGTGTGGGCCGTCGGCGTCGGTGATGCGGACGACGTAGTTGCGGAGTGCCTGCACCTCTGCAGAGGCCGCGTTGAAGAGAGCCGTGCGCATGCGCGCGGCGTGGTCATTGTTCTCGCAGAACACGATGGTCTTGCCCTGCTTGCCGTCCTCCGCGGTGGAACGCAGATAGTCGATCACGTACTGGGCCGCCGCCTCTGTACGCTCCAGGATCACCATGACCCGCTCGAAGTCCTTTGGGCCGTAGACACCCTCCGGGATCTCGTTGCCGTACTTGTCTCGCTGCCCAGGGTCGGTCTGGTAACCCTCCATGTCCACGTTTAGCCGGACCCGACGCACGCGGTAGGGGGCGAGGAAACCGTCCTCGATACCGTCGGCCAGCGAGTAGGTGTAGACCGATTCCCCGAAGTAGTCGAAGGTGTCGGCCTCCTTCTTGCTGATCGGGGTGGCGGTCAGTCCGATCTGGGTCGCAGGTGAGAAGTGCTCCAGCACGCGACGCCACTGCGAATTGTCCCGAGCGCTGCCCCGGTGACACTCGTCCACGATGATGAGGTCGAAGTAGTCGGGCTCGTAACGCCGGAAGAGCTCCTCCTCGTCGCCCTTCTCAAGTGCTTGATACAGGGCAAAATAGATCTTCCGTCCCCGGACAGGGTCGCCGCTGATCTTGTGGACATCGTCCTGGCCGAAGACCGGCAGGAAGTACTTGTCCTTAGGGTCGTCGACGAGCATGGAACGGTCCGACAGGTACAGCACCCTGGGCTTACGCCCGGGAACCCACTGAGACTTGTGCAGCTTAGCGACTGTCTGGAGGGCCACCATGGTCTTTCCCGTGCCGGTGGCCAGCACGAGCAGGATCCGCTTCTGACCACGAGCGATGGCCGCAAGGGTGCGGGTTACTGCTACGCGCTGGTAGTAACGCGGGCGCTTGGCGGTATTGTCCGAATTCCGCAGTGTGTGGTCGTAGGGCACCATCAGGAGTTCCCGCCCGATGTCGGAGTCCGCCTGTAGGTCGATCAGATAGCGGGCCCACAGCTCGTCGGGGGACGGGAAGCGATCGATCTCTCGGATCGTGGGAGCGGCGCTGCTGTAGTCGATCTCTACGATCTGGCGTCCATTGGTCGCGTAAGCGAAGGACAGTCCGAGCTTCGCGGCGTACCGACGGGCTTGCTCAACGCCGTCGTTGGCGTCGATGCGCCAGCGCTTGGCTTCGACAACCCCGATGGGCAGGTCCGGCATGTACTCCAGCACGTAGTCGGCGACCAGGGGATCTCCATGTACATGACGCTTCGGTGTGGGGGTAAGCCGTCCGTCATTGATTCGGAACTGCGGCCGGATCTGATTGTTGGTCCATCCAGAGGATGTGAGGGCGGGCATGACGAACGCCCTGCACGTCTCTTCTTCAGTCATCCCATACGCAGCTGTCACCATACGGAGAGTAGTACTGCATATGGCTTACTGTCATTGCAGATGGCAAGGTCGCCGATAGACCCGAGTGGAAGTGCCTCGGCTGCTCGACCGGTCAGGCTCGCCCCTCGGCCTACGCCTTTGTGGGTACTGACAGTCGGCCGAACGCCCGTGGCGGGGGCGGCCGGGGCACGGGTAATCCCACGCATACACCCAGCGCTACGTGCTCTTTCTGGTGCCCCGTGCCTGCCGCTGCGGGCGGCTTCCCCGCTCCCTGTACGTCTTCTTCCAGCGGGCTCGGTGCTGTCGGTCGCCCTGGCCGCAGCCGTTGATGCTGATCAGGGATTGCAAAGTGGCTCCGCTGTTCCATAGTCCGAGGTGGTCGCGGTGGATGGCGAGGATGTCGTTGTGTACGCAGAGATCCTCGGACTGGCGGCTGAAGCGGGTGGTGGTGACGAAGACGGCCAGGTCTGCTCCGAAGTGGGTTTTCGAGCCCAGGAGGTCGCGAACCTCGCGGGGAGCGATTGTGCTGCGTGGTGTGTAGCGCTTGCACTGGATGATCATCGTGCGGCCGTCCGGGAGGCGGCCGGTGACGTCGGCGCCGTTGTCTCCGGATCCGCCGACGCGGCGGACGTCGTTGCAGCCATCGCGTCGGCACAGGGCGGCGACCAGTTCTTCGAATTCGGTGCCGGACATCTTGTCCACCTCGGCGAGGGTCCGGTGGCCGGCCTGGATCGCGTCCTGTTGTCGCCACTGCCGGTCCCGGCCGCGCACCAACCTGTCGGTACGCCACAGCCACCAGCTTCCGGTACCGAGGCCACCGAGTACGCCGGCCCCAAGCAGGTACGGCCAGATGGCCGACCAGAACGCCACGATTACGAGCAACAGCAGCGAGCCCCCACCAAGGAGCACGCTCCAGCGCTTGCGGGCAGCTGATCGCCGTCCTCGCTTCTTGACCATGGCTTCCCCTCCGTCGGCTCCCTGCCGTGGAGTGTGGACAGCGAAGTGGCCGCCGGGTAGACCGTCTCTTGGCCAATGGCCTGAATCCAGGTCGATGACTTGGGTGAACGGAGGTAAGAGGGTTGCAGTTTGGGTTGCATTCAGCCCCGTTCGCGAGCGTCCGCAGGGTGCCTGTCGAAGTGCTCAGCAGCAGGTCGGGACGCTGGCGGGCGTTACCGAACACCCGGACGAACATTTGGAAAGCGTGTTGGGGGCAACCCCTCACGAGTTCGAATCTCGTATCCTCCGCCAGTGCCTCACCGGGCACGATGTCGAAGGGCCCCACCGTTCGCGGCGGGGCCCTTCGTCGTGCGTGGTCGCAGTTTTGGTTGCATTGACAGGCGACATTCGAGACATCTCGACAAACAGGCAGGCGCACGCCCCCGCGACTCCCGGCAGGCAGTCGGCATCAACCTGCACTGCTGGAGGGCCTACGGAACTTGGCGATAGATGTCGCGGCGGTTGCCGGCGGCCAGGACCCACACGATCAACTGGCCGTCCTCGACGGTGTAGACGACGCGGTAGTCGCCAACCCTGAGCCGCCAGCGGGCGCTGTGCCCTTGGAGTGCCTTGATGTCGAACGACGTGCTGTCCCCCGCGTCCATTGCCTTCTGGAGTTCGGCCAGGCGGTACAGGATGCGCAGGGCGTCCGGGCGTGGGATCTTGAGCATGTCCCGCTGGGCGTGCGGCGTGAAGCGCGTGACGTACCCCATGAGATCAGCCTTGATCGGCGCGCAGCAAGGCAGCCATCTCTTCGAGCGAGACCGACCCCTCCACACCCTCGGAGTCGGCTTCGTCGGCCAGCTGGTTGAGCCACGCCTCCTCGGCGTTCTCCGCGATCTCACGCAGGCGCTGGTACTCCTGGATGTCGATCACGACGGCTTCCTGCTTGCCGCGCCGAGTGATGATCGTCGGGGTTTCCTCCCGGCGGGCGCGATCGATGACATCCGCGAGGTGACTGCGGACATCGGCCATGGATTCGATCACGGGATCATTCATGTCACCAATGTAGCAGATGTACATAATGGCCCGGACGATCTTCGGATCACCTTCAGCGCCCCGGCGAAGCCGAAGTCCATATCGCGCAGGATCGGCGCCACAGCATCGCCCGGGGCACGGTCGCCCGCACATCCCATTGCCCGTCTCCCTGAGCGCCACTGCTCGTAACCCGACCCGTACGACGGGCGCGACTTCCCCAGGTCAGGTGGTCACCGCGAGATACTTCAACGGCTCGGCCTGCCGCACCAACCCGCCATCAGCGAGTTCGGCCTCAACCCGCCCTTACCCGTAGGTAACAGTCACAGAAGAACGATAGCCCTGTGCGGGAGCGATCACCCGCTGAGCCTCCTCGCTTCCGGGGGCGGTGCGTGGCGAGGAGGAGCCGGGTGTTCCTGGGCGCGGTCAGCCGATGTAGCCCTCGAGGTCGGCGACGACGTTGACCGATCCGTTCGCGTTGTGGATGTGGACGTAGCCATTGGCGTCGACGGGGACCACAGCGAGGACTGGCCGGGTTTCGCCGGCGCTCAGGTTGTCGTTGGACACGTTCGGCAGGCTGCCCGCGCCGTAGGCGGTCAGGTGTGTGGCGGTGGTCGGGGTGACGCCGGTGAGGTTGACCAGTACGGCGGTCGCGTCGGCCGAGACTCCGTCGACTCCGGCGACCTTCACGGTGAGGGTGCTGTTCGCACCGAGTGGCTCGGCCTGGGCGCCCGTGCCATTGCGGGTGTCGAGGAGGCGGGTGGGGTTGGCCGGGACGAAGGGGCTGCCCCAGGGGGAGGTGCCGTCGACGATGGAGTTGGTGTAGAGGCCCTGGAGGTCGGCGATCAGGTCGACGTGTCCGCCACCGTTGTAGATCTCGATCGCGCCGCCGTTGCACACCTTCGTCACGACCAGGTTGGAGACGGCCTGCCCGGTGCGGTAGTTGAGGTTCGACGTGCTCGGGCGGCTGCCGCAGTAGACGGTGACCACGCCGCTGCTGGTGCCTCCGGTCACGGTGAGGTTGAGGACGGCGCCGACGGTGCCCGACCCCCGTGCCGCCTTCGGCAGGGTGATGGTCGTCGTGCTGCCGGGCGCGACCTTGCCCTTGGCGGCGCCGGTGCCGTAGCGGGTGTCCAGGACCCGGGTCGGGGTGACAGGTGCGAGGTTGCTCATGCGGTAGTCGCTGGTGCTGGACTTGGTCGTGAAGTAGCCCTGCGTGTCGGCGATGAGATCGACGTAGCCGTGGGCGTTGTACAGGTCGACGTAGCCGTCCGCGCCCACCCGGACCGTGACCAGGTTCGGGTTGGTCCGCCCCGCGGTGAAGTCGAGGTTGGACGCGGTCGGGCGGCTGGTGCCGTCCGGGTAAACCGTGACGTAGCTGCTCGCGGTGGCGTCGGTGTCGGTGACGTTCATGGTGACCGCGGTCACCCCGGAGGTCGGGATACCGCCCACGCCGAGGACCTTGAGGCGGATCATGCCCCCGGGCCCCACCTTCCGCTTGGCGGCGCCGGTGCCGTTGCGGGTGTCGAGGATGCGCTTCGGGCTGGTGGCGATATAGGCCGGGCCGGCGGTGGTTCGGGTGGTGTCGGTGGCGGTGCGTCCGTCGGAGTCGGTGAGCTGCTGGGTGACGGTGTACGTGCCGGCGGCGGCGTACGTGTGCTGGACGAAGCCCTTGGAGCCCGTCACGGAGACTGCCGCAGAGCCGTCGCCGTAGGTGATCCGGTCGCTGGTGATCGGGTAGCCGCTGAAACCGGAGGCGGTGAAGTTGCAGCCGGCGGTGTCCGGCAGAGCGGGGCCGGTCTGGCAGCTGAGGCTCCCGGTCAGCGGCGGCAGCGGATGGACGGGGAAGTCGTAGCTGACCTCGGTGCCCATCTTGGTGCCGTCCGGTCGGTACACCGTGACCGTGGCGTAGATGTTGGTACTCGTGGTGGGCTGCGTGTACGTGTGGGTGACCGAACCCGACGTGGACGTGGCCGTGGTGCCGTCCCCGAAGTCGAAGGTGTAGCTGTAGCCGTCGAGGGAGTCCGACCACGGGTTGACGAAGTCGGCCGTGAAGGTGACCGGCACGCCGACGTAGACGTCCTCGGACGAGCGGCCCGCTATCCCCAGGCTCAGCGGGTCCTGGAACTCGACCGCGCCCCGGTCGTAGTCGCCGGAGCCCGTGCCGGTTTCGGCGACGAGCGGGTCGTCGACCCGCTGCGCCCCGTGGAGGTCGGTGGGGAGCTCACCGGGCGCGCCGGCGTCCGCCGAGTCGATCAGCGGCGAGTGCTCCGAGGACAGTCCGGACGAGGTGGAGAGCGTCACGCCCGTCTGGTCCAGGTCGTGGGCTCCCTGGCCGGTGCCGGCCCGGAACACCTGACTGGTGCCGTACGCGGTGCCGGCCCAGTCGTAGTCGGTTCCGGTCGACCGGGGGTTGACCGCGTTGTAGTCCGCGGTGACCTGCGGTGCGGAGGTGGCGTCCACCGTGATCTCGGCAGGGGTGCCGGTGTCTGAGCAGGATGCCGTCGGGTCGGGGAGCGCAACGGTGTTCTCCACGGACCCGGAGCTGCCGTCGGTCAGGCTGATGGCGTTGCCGCAGAGCGTCTCGACGGTGTCGCCTGCCAGGTGGATGCCCGTGGTGCCGGCGGCCGAGATGCCTCCGCCGAGCAGAGTGCGGTCGTCGGCCAGCGTGATGTCCTGTGCTCCGGTCGCACTCGCGAAGGCCAGACCGCCGGATTCGGGCGCGATCTGCAGCCGGGTGAGCGAGAGGCCCGAGGACGATCCGTCGACGGTGATCGTCTCAGCGGTGCTCGGGGCCGCCTGAGCCGTTATGAGCGAGCCCCCGTCGTAGGTGATGTGCTGGGACCGGGAAACCACGAGGGTGTTCGTCCCTACGGACGAGAGGTTGAACCCGGTCACGTCGACGTACTGGGCACCGGAAAAGGTCATAGCCGGCGTCGAGGTCTTGGCCAGGACGACGGCGGCGGTGGCCGAGCTGTCGCCGGGAGCCGTGACGAAGGTGACGGGCGCGTCCGCGGTGCCGACCGACGCGATCGTCACCGGGGCGTACTGGGTCTTGTTCCGCGCCACGTAGACGGTGTCCCCGGGCGCCGCCGCGTCCGCGGCCGGCTGGATCTGGCAGAAGGGCTCCGCCTGCGAGCCGGGTCCGGTGTCGCTGCAGCCGGCGCCGGCATCGTCGACGTACAGGGCCGCGCCGGTGTCGGCGTGGACGACGCCGACACCGAGACCGCCGATCAGTACAGAGAGGACGGCAGCGGATGTCGCGAGCAGTCGCCTGCGGCTCATGGACGTGTTCCCCCCGGGCCGTGGGACGTCGGACGCCGGCGCGCACGGCCACTGAGATCCAGTCACCTGTCTGCTGGAGTTGGCGGAACGATACGGCAGATCAGGCACGGGCAGATCATCTGGATGCGGCTCCCCCTGCCGCCAGTGAGCCCCCTGAGACAAATCTTGATCAATCGAAAAGCGGCGCACTGCAGACTCTTGAGCCTCCCATTACCGTGTGCCCTCGTCAGCCGGTGCGCCGTCTTCGACGGGACGTGCGCCGGAAGAGAGTTCGGGCGAGGGGGCTGGTGGGCGGTGCCCGGGGACGGCTACACGCTGTCGCACCGTGAGATGCAGTGCCTGCGCCTGTTCAACACCGTCCTCGGCGGCAGCGCCAGCAGCCGTCTCAGCAGCAGGATCCGGGACCGGGAAGGGCTCAGCTACCGTGTGCGCTCCGTGTGGAGGCGCTTGACCCTCACGTGGCGTCATGCCGCATTGTCGGTGGCGTGGAAGAGAACCTGACCGTGGGACGTGTGGCCGAGCTGGCCGGCGTGAGCGTCCGCACGCTGCATCACTATGACGAGATCGGCCTCGTGCAGCCGTCCGCGCGGACCGCGGCCGGGTACCGGGCCTACTCGGCGGGTGACGTGGAGCGACTGCGGGAGGTGCTCGCCTATCGGCGGCTGGGCTTCGGATTGCGCGAGATCGCGGATCTGGTTGACGACCCGACCACCGACGCGGTCGCGCACCTGCACCGGCTGCGCGGCCTGCTGCTGGAACAGCGCGACCGCGCAGCTGCCATGGTGACGGCCATAGACAGGGAACTGGAGGCACGGGCCGTGGGTATCAGGACGACGCCGGAGGAACAACTGAAAGTGTTCGGCGCGCAGTTGTACGAAGCCATCGGGTCCGCTTACCCAGCGACGCGGCGCACCGAGCCGCGGATCGCCGCGAGGATCTGGGATTCGCTCGGGGACGCACGGACGGTACTGAACGTCGGGGCCGGCACCGGCTCCTACGAGCCCCCCGACCGCGACGTCACGGCGGTGGAACCGTCGGCGGTCATGCGGGAACAGCGTCCCGCGGGCGCGGCGCCGTGCGTGGCCGCCAGTGCGGAGAGCCTCCCGTTCGAGGACCAGTCCTTCGACGCCGCGATGGCCTTCAGCACCGTTCATCACTGGCATGACCCGATCGCCGGGCTGCGCGAGATGCGGCGCGTGGCCCGCCGCGTGGTGGTGTTCACGTACGACGCCAGTGACACCGGCTGGCGTCAGCGGTTCTGGCTCACCCGCGACTACCTGCCTGAATTCGCTGACCTTCTCGTCGGCTGGCCTTCACTGGCCGACCTGACCCGCGCGATCGGGGGCCGCGCGGAGCCGGTGCTCATCCCGTGGGACTGCGCTGACGGCTTCTTCGAGGCCTACTGGCGCCGGCCCGAGGCGTACCTGGACGAACATGTGCGCCGCGCGGTATCGGTATGGACCAGAGTCGGGCCAGAGGCCGAGCAGCGGGCAGTAAGCAGACTCCGCGACGACCTTTCCTCAGGCCGGTGGGTCGAACGCAACCGCGACCTCGTCGCCCTCGACGCGGCAGAGCTCGGCCTGCGCCTTCTCGTGGCCTGAACCATCGTGCGTGAGAACGCCGCAAGGAGCTGACCCGATGTAGGCGCGTCCCCGGACGTCGATGTCGATGTCAATGTCGACGCCGACCCGGACCCCGCCGGCTGCTCTCGCGCCGAGGTCCGCGTGTATGCCCCCTACAATCCTCGCCTGTGATGTCGGCGTACGCGAGGTGCGCCCGGGGTGAGGGGGTTCACATGATGAGCCTGCTGTCCAGGGGCAGTTGGAGATCGGCCGCCGTCCTGCTCGCGGGACTGTTGGGCGCGACGATGGTGTCGGCCGCCCCGGCCGCCGCCGTGCACGGCGCCGTCCCCGGCGACTTCAACGGCGACGGGTATCGCGACGCCGTGCTGCCCGCGCCGGGCGCGGACGTGGCCGGCCAGGAGGCCGCCGGCGCCGTCGTGGTGCTGTACGGATCGGCGTCCGGGCTGTCGGCGACCCGGCGCAAGACCATCACGCAGAACACCACCGGCGTACCCGGCTTTGCCGAGCTCTTCGACCGCTTCGGCAGCGCAACCGCCACCGCCGACCTGAACCGCGACGGCTACGCCGACCTGGTGGTCTCGGCGCCGTACGAGGACACCGCACAGGGGAAGGACTTCGGCCTGGTCACGGTCCTGTGGGGCAGCAAGAACGGGCTGACGAGCGCCACCGACCTTCCCTCCCCGACCAAGGAGCAGAAGTACTACGGCCTCGACCTTTCCGCGCTCGGCACCGGTCCTGGAGCGAAGACCCAGGTACTGGTCAGCAGCTGGTCCGGGTCCGTGTTGTTCCGGGGCCCCTTCAGCCGCACCGGCACCTTCGGCTCCGCCGCCTCCGAGGAAGAGACACCGACCGTCAACAGCGTCACCCTCGGCGACTTCAACGGGGACACCACTCCGGACCAGGCCGTCGTCACGGTCCGCCTGAGCGACCTGACCGGCGGCGCGGTCTACACGCATCCCGAGTACATGCACGACCCGCTCCCGGGCAACGGCCTTATCGCCGCCTCCGGCGACCTCAACGGCGACGGATACGCCGACCTCGTGGTCGGCGACCCCGACGATCCCGAAACCGCGGGCGTGGACGGTGCGTTGGGCGGTCGTGTGCTGGTCTGGTACGGCACGGCGACCGGCATCGCGTACGACGCCAAGCCCGTTCAGATCACGCAGAACACCACGGGCGTACCCGGGGCGAGCGAACGGGACGACGCCTTCGGCGGCGCGCTCGCCGTGGCCGACCTCAACCGGGACGGCCTCGCCGACATCATCGTCGGCACCCCGTACGAAGGGGCCGCCGGCAAGAACCGGTCCGGCCAGGTGACCGTCGTCCCGGGCCGGCGCACGGGCGCGCTCGGCACCGGGTCGTACTCCTTCAGCCAGGACACCGCGGGCGTACCGGGCGGGAACGAGACCGACGACTTCTTCGGTACGACGGTCGGCGTCGGCGACGTGAACAACGCCGGCAGGCCTGAGCTGTTCGTCGGCGCGGCCGGCGAGAACAATTCCACCGGAGCCGTCTGGGTCTTCCCGGGTGGCAACTCAGGGCCGACGGCCAAGGGCAGCCGCCTGTTCACGGCGGCCTCCGTCAACCTCAAACAGCAGAGCAGCACGCTGCTGGGTGGCAACGGGCTGCTCTGGGTGATCTGACCGGCGTACGGGCGTCAGCCCGCCGAGGACGTCTGCCCTCGCCGGGCGGCCGCGCGGGCGGGGTCGTGCGCTCGCGGGGGATACGGGTGGGAAACGTTTGGATCACCGAACGGGAGCGCGCCGGCGGGAGCGATCCAGCCGCTCCGGGGGTTCGACTGGTGGTCAGGGCGGGCAGACCTGCGCTTGCGGGTGCTCTGCGGGGGTTTCTTCGGGCGTTCGCCGGTCGGACCCGGCCGGCCGAGGCGGGCGGACGGTCCGGAAAAGGGCGCACAGATGTTCCATGGATTCGGTACCGTACGCGCCTGTCCTCAACGAGTGATCGTCTTATATCCATACGGGAATCCTCTGTGAACCTCGATTTTAGCGCCGAGCCCCTGTTCTCCTGGTACGTGGTGCTCCTGATCATCAGCGGTGTCGCGATGACCGCTATCGGTGCGGCCAGTGTCGGTGGCCTCAGCGCGGGCTGGCGCGTCTTCAACGTCCTCGCCGGTGTCGGTTTCGTCGGCTACGGCGTCTACCTCGGTTTCATCTTCGAGGGCGGCTCGTACATCATCTTCTTCAAGGCGTTCATCCTGCCCGTCGTGATGATCGTGAACTTCGTCCGCTCGATAGGCGCCCGGGACAAGGCCGTCGCCGGCCCCGTGCCGCCCCCGCCGCCGGCCCCGGTACAGGCGCAGGCCGCCCCGGCCGCGCCCGTCGCCGCGCCCGTCGCCCCGGCGGTCCCCGCGCCGGCCGCCGAGCGGCCGCAGGAGGGCTGACCGCCTGCCGACGCCGAGGCCGAGGCGGTGAGTCCCAGTCTCATCCGCAGTCTCGTTCGCCGGCGTTCGGGTGCGTTCAGCGAAGATCGCTAGACCTGCCCGATCTCGTATCCTCCGCATCGCCTGAACAGGAAAAATGAAGACCCCGACCGCCAAGCGGTCGGGGTCTTCGTCGTGAGCTGGTCTCACTTTTGGTCTCATTTATTTCCGGCATCAAAGGCTTTTCGGTCTTTTTGGCCAGGGGGAGGACCTTGGTCGCAGGGTGACGCTCGTGGGCCTGGATACGCCATTCTTGAGTTGCGTGCGGCGCTGGTCGGCCGGCGATGTTGTTGCTCGTGCGAGGTGAGGTGCCCTCATCGGTAAGTCAGGTGGATCAACGCTGGCGGCATGGCTGCGGGCTCTTGACGTCCCGCGCCTGGAGCGGGTGCTCGCGGCGCGTTCGGACGCGGTGTCCCCTCCGGAGCCGCGGTCGGTGGGGGAACTGGCGGACCGCTTGCAACGCCCGGGTTCGGTGGCGCTGGTCCTGCCCCGGCTTGCGCGGCCGTATCTGCAGGTGGCCGAGGCGCTGGCCGCATGGGGGGTGCCCGCGACACAGGACGCAGTCTCGAAGCTGCTGGGAGTGGTGGACGCGGAGGGCCTCCGCAGGCTGGACGCGGCGCTTGAGGTGCTGGCTGATCATGCGCTGGTCTGGCCGGACGGCAGCGGGATGCTCCGCATGGCGGCACCGTTGAGGCAGGCGTGGGACGCGCCGTTGGGGTTGGATTCGCCGCTGGAGGAGTTGCTGGCGGGTGTGACCTCCGATGAGTTGCGCGGGATGCTGGCGGCACTGGGCGTCAAGGCGCCCGGCACCAAGCAGCAGCGGCTCGCGTCCTTGGTCGACCACCACAGCGATCCGCAACGCATTGCCGAAGTGGTCGGGCAGGCACCTGCGGAAACCCGCAAGCTGCTTGAGCGTCTGGCGAAGTCCGGGTCCCGGCGGCAGCAGTTCGTCATGTTCGGGACTCCGGAGCCCGGCCCCGGACGGGCCGCCCGGTGGGCGCTGGAGCGGGGGCTGCTGGTCCAGGACCGTTACCGGTACGGCCCGGCCCGTATGCCCGCCCAGGTGGCGATGGCTCTGCGCGGCCCCGGCTGGCACGCGCCGTTCGAACCCGTACCGCCCGTCGCGTGGATGCAGCCGGTCACCAGCGAAGAGGTGGAGCGGGAGGCGGCGGCTGCGCTCACGGGGTTCGCCGCGCATGCCGCCTCCGTGTTGTCGGTGTGCGCGGCCAAGCCGCCGGCCAGGCTGAAGTCCGGTGGGGTCGGGGCGCGCGAGCTGGCCCGTATCGGCAAGGCGGCGCAGTGCGACGAGACCGTGGTGCGCCTCGTGATGGAGACGGCGTACGCGGGCGGGTTGCTGGCCCGGGAGGGCGATCTCGTTCCGGTGACCCAGGCGTATGACGCCTGGGCAGAGCTGGAACCCGGGGAGCGGATCCCGCTGCTGCTTCAGGCCTGGCGGACACTGCCGCTCACCCCTGCCCAGGCCCGCGACGAGGAGGGCAAAGCGCTGCCCGCACTCGCCGGGGCACCGCCCTGCAACGGCTGCGTGCAGGCCCGGCAGGGGCTGCTCACCGCGGCGGCGGACCTCCCTGCCGGGCAGGGCGTGCGCAACGCCCCCGATCTGGGGCCGCTGGTCGCGTGGCACCGTCCCCTGGCCGATCAACTGCCCCAGGAAAAAACGCCGTTCGCCACCGTCATCCGAGAAGCGGAACTGCTCGGCGTCCTCGCCCGCGGTGCCTTGTCCGGCATCGGTGCAGCCCTGCTGGCTGACGACGTGGAAGGACTGTCGGCCCGCGCGCAGCGGCTGCTGCCCGCGGCCACCGGGACGGCCCTCATCGGCGCCGACCTCACGGCCATTGCCACCGGGACCCCGTCCGTCCGGCTCACCACGCTCCTGGACTCCGTCGCCGACCGGGAAGCCGGCGGCACGGCATCGGTGTGGCGGTTCAGCCCCGGCAGCGTCCGCCGTGCCCTGGACGCCGGGCGCACCGCCGACGACATCGCCGCCGATCTGGCCGCTGTCGCCGCCGGGTCCCTGCCGCAGCCGCTGGCGTACCTGATCGCTGACACCGCACGCCTCCACGGACGCGTTCGCCTCGCCCCCGCCGCCTGCGTGATCCACGGTGAGGATGCCGCGCTCCTGGCCGAACTCACCGTCCACCGCAAGCTCGCCAAGCTCGGCCTGCGGCAATTGGCACCGACCGTACTGGTCAGCCGTACTCCACTCGACAAGACCCTCGCGGCGCTCCGGGCCGAGGGCTACGCGCCCGTCGCCGAGACCGCCGACGGAACCGTACGCATCGAGAAGGCCGAGCAGCACCGCGCCGCCGTGTCGGTCCCTTCTCCTCGCTCTGCGGGACGCACCTCCGGTTCACGGCGGCCGCCGTCCACCGCCGCGGAGCACGTTCGGGTGTCGGCCGGCGGCCTGCGGGCCCTGGCGGTCAGGCTGCGAGCCGCCCCGCCGACCAGCCCGGAGCCGGAACCGGACAGCGGGATCCCCTTCGACACCGACACCGACACCGAGGAGATCATCGCCGGGTACGCGAGCCGACTGTCCCTCACCGACGTACGCCAGCTCGCCCACGCCGTCACTGCCGGCCAGGCGATCACCATCGAGTACGTCGCCGCCTCAGGCGGCCACACCGTGCGAAGCCTCAGCGAACTGGACCTGGACCCGCCCTACCTGCACGCCTGGTGTCACCTGCGGAACGACGAACGTGTCTTCACGCTCTCCCGCATCCAAGGCGTCATGCCCGCACAGTCCCTATGATCCCCGGTCATGGACTGGCTGGGCTGCAGGAGTTGGTCGACTGGCTGGAGGAAGAGCACGGCCCGGTCACCGAAGGGGAGCGTGCGGGGGCGCTGGGGGAGTTGGACGACCTCGATGCCGAGCACGAGCGCCGCCGCGGGGCCGGCAAGGGCCGCGGGGGAGAGGCCGCGTGAAAAAACGAAGTGGCGAGCATGGGCCGCTGCGGATCTTCGTGCTCGACTCTGAGGCGTTGTCCCTGGCCGTGCGGGGCGACCGGATGATGATCGCCCGTCTGGATCTCGCGGCGCGCGGTGAGGCCGAGGTGGTCACGTCCCCCATGACGCTGGTGGAGGCGTACGACGGCAGGACGACTGGGCAGCGCTGGGACTGGGTGCTTTCCCGGCTCAAGGTCGCCGATATCGGGAAGGACGAGGCCCGAAAGGCTCGTCGACTCCTGGCCGGAGCAGGACTCCATGGCCACAAGTACGCGATTGACGCTGTGCTCGCCGTCGTTGCGCGACTACAGAAGGGGCAGGTCACCGTCTTCACCTCGGACGTGGATGACCTGGAGAAACTGGTCCCGGACGCGATCGTCGTCAGGAAAGTCTGACACGGGTCCCTGGTCTCAGTTCCGGTCTCATTCATCTCTGTTCAGGGGCGTCCGCCACCGCCTCCCCGGACCGTTCTACCGCAGGTCAGGGCCACCCCCGAACCTAGGCGAACCCCCGGACGGAGACTTGGGAAGCGTGTTGGGGGCAACCCCTCACGAGTTCGGATCTCGTATCCTCCGCCAGTGCCTCACCGGGCACGATGTCGAAGGGCCCCACCGTTCGTGGTGGGGCCCTTCGACGTGTGTGGTCTCCTTTGTCGCCCCACGGCTCAGCCTTCCTCTCGTGCTCGGCAGGCCCGATCGATCGCCCTGCGATGTTCGAGCGAGCCGTGTCGTGGGGTCTCGTTCAACGTTGTTTCGCGAGATAGTATCGATGGAGATAGTATCTGATTCGATACCATTGAGGGGATGGCTGCTCGTGCGACGTTTCATTGGACGGGACCGGGAGCTGCGCGTGCTCAACGCCGCGTTCGACGAGGTGCGTGAAGCCGCCGGATCGGCCAAGCCCGGACAGTGCATTCTCATGCGTGGCCGACGGCGAGTCGGCAAGTCCAGCCTGGTCGAGGAGTTCCTGCGCCGCGCTGAGGTGCCGTACATCTTCTTTACGGCAGCCGGCGGACTGGCTGAGGACGAGCTGGCGGAGCTGCTCGATGCCGTCGCCACGTCCACTCTGCCGGAGCGTGGTCTGTTCGCGGAGGAGGCCCCAGGGCAGTGGAACGCGGCCTTCAGGCTGCTGGCGGAAGTCCTGCCCGACGACACCCCGAGTGTGGTCGTCATTGATGAGGTCCCGTACCTCATGGACCGTATCGATGCCTTCGAGGGGATGCTGCAGCGGGCGTGGGACCGACTGCTCAGCCGCAAGCCGGTACTGCTGCTCCTGGTCGGGTCCGATCTGTCGATGATGGAGGCGTTGGACAGTTACGACCGACCCTTCCACCAGCGCGGGCGCGAGATGATTGTGGGGCCGCTGAATCCTGCCGACATCGGTGAGATGCTCGGTCTGGAACCGGCAGCCGCCTTCGATGCCGCCCTGGTCACTGGCGGGTTGCCACTGATCTGCGCGGAGTGGCGGGCAGGGGCATCGCTGTGGGAGTTCCTCCGGGACTCGCTGGACAACGCGATCTCGGCGCTCCTGGTCTCCGCCGAGCGTTCGCTGGCTGCGGAGTTCCCGCCGCAGGCGATGAGCCGGGAAGTGCTGCGGGCCATCGGGTCCGGGGAGCGGACCTTTACCAACATCGCGCGTGCTGCCGGAGGCATTGCCCACACGACGCTCACCAGGGCGACGGACGTCCTGACCGAGAAGCGGGTCGTGGCGGCTGAACTGCCACTCTCGCTGCGGCCGTCCAAGGAGCGCCGCTACCGGGTGGCGGATCCGTATCTGCGGTTCTGGCTGGCGTTTCTCGACCCGCACATGGCCGAGATCGAGCGGATGCGCGGCGACCTCACCCTGAACCGGATCAAGGAGCAGTGGACGAGCTGGCGGGGCCGCGCCGTCGAGCCGCTGGTCCGCGAGTCTCTCGCCCGCCTGCTGCCGGACGGTCAGCTGCCCGCTGTCCCGGCCATCGGTGGCTACTGGACCCGGAGCAACGACGTCGAGATCGACCTGGTGGGCGCCGACCGGGAGCCCGTGGCGAAGCGGCTGCTTTTTCTCGGCTCGGTCAAGTGGCTGGAGAACTCCGCGTTCGACAGCCACGATCTCGCGGCGCTGCACAAGCACCGGGCGGCGGTCACCGATGATCCCGTACCGCTTGTCGCGGTTTCTCGCAGCGGGGTCAGCTGTTCTGGGCTTCAGGCGGCGTATGGGCCGGAGGAACTGCTCAGCGCGTGGCACAGGAACTGAACCAGTGCGGCCCAGGGCTGATCAACAACGACGTGTATACGTTGGCGTTCAGTCCCGACGGCAAGACGCCGGCCACCGGCAGCAACGACGGCACGGTGCGGCTGTGGACGAGCCAGTGACCTTTCGCCGGACGGCAGCGGATCACGCGGCCCGGTACGCCCGGAGGAACGCGGCGACGCCGCCCGTGATCAAGCGGTCGGTCTCCTCCTTCGGCAGCGGGAGGACGCCGTAGTGGGAGAGTTGCACGATCGAGTGCGAGGCCAGCGCCATGAAGTGAGCGCCCGCCATGGCCGCGTCGCCGTGCACATCGATCAGGCCGGCCGCGGCGAGACCCGCCATCGCGTCGGCGAGCGCGTGGCCGACCGGACCCGGCCCGGCGTCGGTCCAGGCCTCCAGTACCTCGGGCGGTACGTGGTCGGCCTCGGCGTGGATGTGGCGGACGAGCGCGAAGTGGTCCGGGTAGTCGGCCATGATGCCGACGAACGCGCGGGCGAGGGCGACGAGGTCGCGCTCCAGGTCGTCCGGGTGAGGCGGGCGTTCGGGGTCCAGCAGGGCGTGGATCTGGGCGAGTTGGGCGTCCCGCACCTCGGTTGACGTCCAGGTGACGACGGTGCGGAAGAGCTCCGCCTTGCCGCCCGGGAAGTGGTTGTAGAGCGTGCGCGTCGAGACGCCGGCCGCGGCGGCGAGCGCGTCGACCGGGGCGCGTGCGTAGCCCTCGCGGCCGAAGACCGTGCAGGACGCGCTCGCGATGGCGATCTGCTTCTCCAGTTTTCGGGGCGGGACCTCGCGCCCCGCCTTCTCCATCCGGGCATCGTTGCTGCTGCCCACGCTCGCCTCCTCCTGACCGCGATGTACAACGGTCGTTGTATTTTTTACAGCGCACGTTGTACTTTACCGGAGGGGAGACCGCACGGGGTGGTCGACCCGCTCAACGAGGGGATACCACCATGTCTGCCACCGAACCGGGGCCCACCGCCATCGCCGCTCACAAGGACGCGCCGCTGCGCGTCGCCGTCGTTGTCGGCAGCGTCCGAGAGGGCCGCCATGGCCGCGCCGTCACCGACTGGTTCCTCGGCGCCGCCGCGGGCCACGGCGGCCTGGAACTGGACGTCATCGACCTCGCGGCCGTCCACCTGCCGCTGGTCATGCCCGACTGGGGCGGCGCGCCGAGCCCGGAGGCGGCCGCTGCACTGGCAGACGTCACGCCGCGGCTGGCCGCCGCCGATGCCTTCGTCATCGTCACCCCCGAGTACAACCACAGCTTCCCGGCCTCCCTGAAGAACCTCATCGACTGGCATCACGGGCAGTGGCACGCCAAGCCGGTCGGCTTCGTCTCCTACGGCGGACTCGCCGGGGGCCTGCGCGCCGTCGAGCAGCTCCGGCTTGTCTTCGCCGAGCTGCACGCCATGACGGTGCGCGACTCCGTCAGCCTGCACGGGCCGTGGTCGGGGCTCGCGGAGAACGGCGTGCCGCGCGACGCGGCTGTGTGCGAGGGCGCGGCCAAGGGCATGCTCAGCCAACTGGCCTGGTGGGGACGGGCGCTGCGGACGGGTCGCACGACCCAGCCCTACGAGGGTTGACGGGGGGCGCGCGAGGTGTCCGCGGCACAGGACGCCGGTGAGGATGTCGGGGCGCCGTCACAGGTGCCCCGGACCGCGTCCACGGCGCTCAACCGAACCCTCACCGTCGTGATCATCGGCTCCGTGATGTCGGTGCTCGACATGACGATCGTCAACGTCGCACTGCCCAGCCTCTCCGAGGCGTTCCGCGCCCCGCTGGAGACGATCCAGTGGACTGCCACCGCATACACGCTCGCGCTCGCCGCCGTCATCCCGACCGCGGCGTGGGCGATGGGGCGGATCGGTGCCAAGCGCGCCTACCTGACCGCCCTCGTGCTGTTCACGCTCGGGTCGCTGCTCGCCGCGTGCGCATGGGACGCGGGCAGTCTGATCGCGTTCCGTGCGGTGCAGGGGCTCGGCGGCGGGCTGCTGATGCCCGTCGGCATGGCGATGGTGATGCGCGCAGCGGACCGTGCGCTGCTCGGGCGGGCGATGGCGCTGCTCGGGCTGCCCATCCTCGTCGGGCCGGTGGCCGGGCCGGTGCTCGGCGGCTGGCTGATCGACGCCGCGTCCTGGCACTGGATCTTCCTCGTCAACCTGCCCGTAGGGGCGGCGGCGCTGGCGCTCGCCTCGAAGCTGCTGCGGCCCGACCCGCCGCGCGACACGCCATCGCCGCCCAAGCTGGACGTCCCGGGCCTGCTGATGCTCTCGCCCGGCCTCGCGCTGCTGCTGTTCGGGCTGGCGCGGGGCGGGACGCGCGGCGACTTCGCCGTCGCCGGCGCGCTCGTTCCCACGCTCGCCGGCACCGCGCTCGTCGCCGCCTTCGTGCGCCGCGCGCTGACGGCCCGTGAGCCGTTGCTCGACCTGCGGCTGCTGCGCGACCGGACGTTCGCCGTCGGGATCGGCACGCTCGCGCTGTTCACGTGCGGCTACTTCGGGTCCATGCTGCTCGGGCCGATGTACTGGCAGCAGGTGCGGGGCATGAGCGCGACGGCGGCGGGGCTGCTGGGCGCGCCGGTCGGGCTCACCGTCGGCACGACGATGCAGATCGCCGCGCGCAGCATCGACAAGGCGTCGCCGCGGCGCCTGATCCCGGCCGGGATCGCGGTGGGGGCGCTCGGGATGGCACTGACGGCGTTTCAGGTCGGGACGGACGGCGCGGCGGTCTGGCGGGTCGTCTGCTCGGCGATGGTGATGGGCGTCGGCTCCGGGATGGTGCTGATGCCGACGATGACGACCGCGAGCCGCGACCTGCCGAGGGACCGCATGGCCGCGGCGAGCACGGCGCTGAGCATCAACGCGCAGGTGTGGGCGTCGATGGGGACGGCGCTCATCTCCGTGGTGCTCGGCTCGGCGGGCGCGGACCCGGCGGGGTTCCGGATCACGTACGCGGCCGCGGCGGCCGTGCTCGCGCTGGCGCTGCTGCCCGCGTCGCTCCTCCCGGGGCGGCGGCCCTGACTGGTCGGGGCCTTCGTGCTCAACCGGTCAGCCCGGCTGCCTTGTACGACGGCTCGACAACGGCGTGATCCGCGGGCGCGCCGTCCGTGTGCCTCGGTGCGGCGAGAGCCGGGGCGCCGACGGCGGCGGGCTTGCGGAGGAGGAGGAGGGCGGCGTCGTCGTGGAGGCGGCCGCCGACGTGGGAGAGGAGCTCGGCGTGGAGGGCGGCGAGGGTTTGGGAGGGCTCGTCCGAGAGGTGCCGCGCCACCCGGTCGATGAGGGGGTAGAACTCGCGACCGCGGTTGCGGGCCTCGGTGACGCCGTCGGTGTAGAGGAGGAGCTGGTCGCCGTCGGCGAAGGGCAGCAGCTGGAGGGTGGGGGTCTCGCCGCTGAGGGCGCGGAGACCGAGCGGGGGAGCCGGGTGGGTCGGTTCGACGGCGAGGACGTCGGAGTCGCGGACCAGTAGGGGCGGGGCGTGCCCGCAGTTGACGACTTCCATGTGCCCGGCGCCGGGGTAGCCGACGACGACGGCGGTGACGAAGTCGTCGGGGCCCAGGTTGCGCGCGAGGCTGCGCTCGATCCGGCCGACGACGTCGAGGAGGTCGGGCTCGTCGTAGGCGGCCTCGCGGAAGACACCGAGGACCAGAGCGGCGGTGCCCACGGCGGGCAGACCCTTGCCGCGTACGTCGCCGACGATCAGCCGGACGCCGTACGGAGTCG
This sequence comes from Streptomyces sp. NPDC059373, assembly GCF_042751495.1. Classification (NCBI taxonomy): domain Bacteria; kingdom Bacillati; phylum Actinomycetota; class Actinomycetes; order Kitasatosporales; family Streptomycetaceae; genus Streptomyces; species Streptomyces sp. NPDC059373. The sequence continues at coordinate 600,511 of NZ_JBHYXC010000002.1, forward strand.
GTACCAGCGCGTAGAGGTCCCCGCCGATCCGGGCCTCGGCGGCGGCGGCGCTGTAGCGGACGGCGACCTGGAACTGGCCGACGGTGGCGGGTACGGGCTTGAGGAGAGCGTGCTGGGCGGCCTCGGCGACCGAACGGACGGCGGCCAGTACGCGTTCGCGGCGTACGCGCTCCGCGCTGGCCAGGCCGCTGGCGAGGGCGACGGCGACCAGCGCGGACAGCACGATCGCCTGCTCGTGGCCCGGCGCACCGCCCCCGGCGCCGAGCAGGGCGCCCAGTGCCACGGCGAGAACGCCGATGCGGAGGACTCCCCACGGCCTGCTGGTGGCGGCGGCCAGGGCGGGCCCGACGGCGAGCAGCGGCAGCCAGCTCAGCCCGGATCCGGTGACGAAGGCGACCAGCGCGACTGCGCAGACGATCACTACGGGTACGCCGGCGGCGAGGTGTGCGGCGGCAAGGACGAGCCGTTTGGCGAGCTGCGAGGTCGTGGGTTGCGAGGTCGGCCAGTGGTCCCGCTGGTGGTCGCGCTGGTGGTCTCGGGCATGTGTCATGTCCGCTTTCGCAACTCTTTCTGCTCACGACGCGCGCGTCTGGATGTCCGTTTCATCCAGAGAACAGGTAATCGCGCAGGGGCCGCAAGGAGAGGATTTTCAGATAGTGAGCGAAAGGCCCCTGGTCACCCGGTTCGCCGTCGGGACCAGCCGCGCCCGGACCTCGTCGATGCGGGAGAGCCGGTCTGCCCGGAGAGAGACGCCGAGGGAGCCGAGGGTGTTCCCGCTGTACACCGGGACCGCGACACAGACCGTACCGAGGGAGTACTCCTCCAGGTCCATGACGGCCGAGGCGGCGGGGGACGAGTCGAGCTGGCGGAGCAGTTCGGAGCGGTGGGTGATGGTGCGCGGCGTGAGGTCGGCGAGGGAGTGCCGGGAGAGGTAGTCGTTGCGGGAGTCGCCGTCCAGTTCGCGCAGCACGCACTTGCCCAGCGCGGTGGCGTGCCCGGCGTCCTCGAATCCCACCCAGAGGTCGACCCGTGGTGCCCGGGGGCCGTCGACGATCTCGGCGACCCGGATCTCGCCGTCCTCGTAGAAGGTCAGGTACGTGGCGGCCGACAGTTCGTCGCGCAGGGCTGACAGCGTGGGCCGGATGCGGGTGAGGAGCTCCTGCCCGCGACTTCCGGCGTGCAGCAGGTGCAGCTTGTCCCCGATGACGAACCCGCCGTCGTCCAGCTTCCGTATGTACCCGTCATGGGCCAGCGTCCGCAGCAGGTGATAGGTGGTGGCCAGGGGCAGCCCCACCTCGCGTGCCAGCTGCTTCGCCGGGGCACCGCCCTCGTGCGCCCCTACGGCTTCCATCAAACGGAAGGCTCGCTGCACGGATGTAATGAGCGTAGGGCCGTCCTGAGCACCCATGCCCCAAGCTTGCACTCGGCGCACCGGGGCGGCAAGTTTCCGCGGCGGGGGCAGCCAGCGGGTCCACAAAGGGTCAGGGTCAGGTGCCGGCCCGGAGGCCGACCAGGCGCGATCCGTCGCAGTAGACGAGGCGGTCCCCGTCGAGGAGGAGTACGGGGCCCGTGGTGGTGCGCTGCCAACGGATGCGGCCCTGGAGGTCCAGAGCCAGCACCCGGCCGGAGGCGCGCGTACTGGACCGGGTATTCGCCGGGCCGCAGGCGGGCGTGCACGGTGACCTTGAGCGTGCCGCCGGACCACGCAACCGCGGGTCCGGCGTGCCGTGGGCCGCCGGCTTCGGGAAAGCGGACCGGGATGGTGCGGGCCGATCGTATGATCCAAGCCGCCCATGTCCTTTGCTGCCACAGTGCATGCCCGCGAGAAGTAGGTCCCCCCGGAATGCCAAGACCCGACGGCAAGGCCCCCTGGCTCCTCGCCCGCTGCGCGCAGGGCGCGATCGCGGCGGTAGTGGTTGCGGACGTGTTTCGGCTGGTGGCCGTCAGGGGGCGGCTCTTGCATCCCACGGACGCGTCGCTGAGCACGTCGGGCTTCGCTTCGATGGTCTTCGCCTACCTGATGACTCTGGCGGTCGTGCTCTTCCTTGTGTGGCTCGGCCGATGCCGGCGTAACGCGGAGGTTCTCTCCCCGGGCACTGCCGCCGTGAACGGTTTCTGGGCGGTAGTCGCCTGGCTCATACCGTTGGTCAACTTCTGGGTCCCGCGACGGTTCGTTCTCGACATCGACCGCGCGAGCGCCGGCCCGTCGGCGAAGGGGCGCAACACGGTTCTGGTGAACGCCTGGTGGGTGGCCCTGGTCGGGCACACGGTCGTGGGCGCGGTGGAGGTCCGGGCAGGCCAGGGAGCCACGATCGGCTTCATCGCGGTGTCGGCAGGGCTCAACACCGCCGCGGCGGTGCTGGCGGTCTGCGTCATCGAGCGCCTCACCGCACAGCAGGGCGCCGCGCTCCGCGCCGTGTCACCTGTGGAACCGCTCGCTCACGCCTGAGAATTCGTGGGCGTCTCCGGTGGCGCCGTGACGTCTCACAGTGAGACACCGTGCACTCCTCGCCTGCGGCAGCCTCGGAGCAGCGCCGCGCCAGGGCGAGCGCGAGTGGGAGGAGGCCGGGTCGTGGTGATGAGGTCGTGGGGACACCGGGAGCGGCTCAAGGCGCTGTGCGGGTTGGGGGTGGGGCTGGCTGTCGCAGGGACGGTCGCGACGGTGGCCGGCGTGTCAGGCGGCCCGGGGCTGGCCGTGGCCGGGGTGGTGCTCGGCTGCTGGGAGGCGGTCGGGCTGTGGCTGGGGAGCGTGTACGCCGCGGGGTCGGCCGGCGGATCGCAGCGCGGGCCTGGCGGGCGGTGAGGGGCTCAGAGCCGGATGCCGTAGGCGGTGACCTTGCTCTGGGGGCGTGTACGCGGCGGGGTCGGCCGGCGGATCGCAGCGCCGGTCTGGCGGGCGGTGAGGGGCTCAGAGCCGGATGCCGTAGGCGGTGACCTTGCGGTAGATCGTGGCGCGGGAGATGCCGAGGGCGCGGGCGGCCTTGGTCTTGTCGCCGCCGTGGTCCAGGAGGGCCTGGACGATCATGTCGCGTTCGGTGGACTCCCAGGGGGACAGGGGGTGTTGGGCCTGCGAGAGGAGGGTCGGCGGGAGGTCGGTCTCCTCGATCATCGGCCCGGTGCGGTGCGCCTCGGCGTACCGGAGGGATCCTTCGAGCTGGCGTACGTTGCCCGGCCAGGGGGCCCGGGACAGGGCTCGCAGGGCGGCGTCGGTACAGCGGATGGCGTCGTCGCCCCTGCTGTGGCGGGCGAGCAGGCCGGCCGCGAGGGCCGGGATGTCGGCGGTGCGGTGGCGCAGCGGGGGCACGGTGACCTCGGCGCTGAACCGTCCCGTCAGGGTGGCGAAGGCGGGGGCCGGGGTGCCCGGGCCGGCAGTGGTGTGGCGGTCGCGGGTGAGCAGGCCGACGACCCAGCCGGAGCGCCCGGCCGTGGCCCGCAGCACCCCGTCGAGCTGTACGGCAACGGCGGAGGGCAGCAGGTCGAGGTGGCGCAGGACGACGGTGCCCTGGTCCTCGGCGAGGCCCTGGAACACCGCCTGCAGCCAGCGTGCCGTCGCGCCTCGGGCGTTGGCGGCGTCGTGCACGGCGAACGGGGTCGTCGGACCGGTGTGCCGGTGTGCGCCCCGGACCAGTTCGAGCTTGCCGGTGCCCGCCTCGCCCTCCACGAGGGTCCAGCGGCTCTGTTGGCACTGACGTACGAGCTGGGCGACGGCGCTGCCGAACACCGGGCTCGAGCCGATGACGCCGGGCAGCCGGAGCGTACGGGACGGGGTGCGCGGAGCGGACTCCTGCCGTTCGGTGACGATACGCAGCTCGAGCAGATATCCCGCCGGGGCCCCGCCCGCCTCCGGGCCGGCCACCGGCTCGCCCCGCACCTGTACGGTCCGGCCGTCGCTGAGCAGCAGCCGCTGGTCGAGGCGGTCCGGCTGGTCGGCGGCGATCTCCCGGAGCCGGCGGTGGTCGGCCGGGCTGAGCAGCTCCGTGGCGGCGGCGTCGGCGAGCAGCAGGCCGTCGGTGAGGGTGACGAGCGCCCGGCGTGAGCTGGGGCGTGAGGTCAGGAAGGCGCGCAGGGCGGCGCGCTCACGCTCGGAGCCGATGTCGAGGACGCGTTCCTCGATGTCGGCGGCGGCCTCCCTGACCAGCGCCAGCATCAGCGGGGAGGCGGTGTGCTGCCACGAGGTCAGGTCGATCAGGCCGAGCAGCCGCCCGCTGGCCGGGTTGCGGATGGGGGCGGCGGCGCAGGACACCCGCTGGAGGCGCTCGGAGAAGTGCTCCGAGCCGAAGACGTGGGAGGTCCGGCCTTCCTCGGCGGCGGTGCCGATGCCGTTGGTGCCGACGTACTCCTCGGCGTAGCTGAAGCCGGGCGCGAGGCTGATGTCGTCGAGGTGGCGGTGGAGCGCGTGGTCGCCGGTCCTGCGTTCGCGCACCCGCCCCCGGGAGTCGGTCAGGATGAGGCACATCGGGGTGCCGTGCAGGGCGTCGGACAGCCGGTCGAGGACGGGCCGGGCGGCGGTGGCGAGCCGGGAGTGCGGGTCGAAGTCGGCGTTGTACGGGGTCTCGATACGGTCGGCGTCCACGCCGAAGAAGCGCGAACGGCGCCAGGAGTCGAGGATCGGCGGACGCACCTCGGTCCGTGAGTCGGTCTCGTCCTCCAGCTCGCCCTCCAGGAACCGGGTCCGCGCGCGGACCGGATTGAGGTGCGGGACGGGACGCTCCAGGCTGATCCGCACGCCCGTGAGCTGCGGTTTCCTCTGTTCCATGGGTGGCACGGGGTCCATGGGTTCGACGGCTTTCATCGGCGTGTGCCCCTCTCCCGTGGAGTGACTCTCCGGATTCGGGGGGTTTCCAGCACGTTACGTCCGGTGGTCCCGCGGTGGCCAGCCCCGTGTTCGCGAGGCTGTCTCAACTTGAGACGTCGGGCGCTCGCGGACGACCCCACGATGGGTCCACCCCAGCCGCAGACGGCAGTGCGCCGCCGCAGGACCGGAGGGGGCAGACCGAGGATTCCCACCTCGCCGCCGAGTCAGCCGGAGGAGCATCACCCGTGAGCCGACAGAGCCTGAGCAAGGCGCACAAGAAGATCACCGAGTTGTCGTGGGAGCCGACGTTCGCCACGCCGGCCAACCGCTTCGCGACCGACTACCGCTTCGACAGGGCCCCCAAGAAGGACCCGCTCAAGCAGGTCCTGCGCTCCTACTTCCCGATGGAGGAGGAGAAGGACAACCGGGTCTACGGCGCGATGGACGGCGCCATCCGGGGCAACATGTTCCGCCAGGTCCAGCAGCGCTGGATGGAGTGGCAGAAGCTGTTCCTGTCCATCATCCCGTTCCCCGAGATCAGCGCGGCCCGCGCCATGCCGATGGCGATCGGCGCGGTGCCCAACCCGCAGCTGCACAACGGACTCGCCGTCCAGATGATCGACGAGGTCCGTCACTCGACGATCCAGATGAACCTCAAGCGCCTCTACATGAACCACTACATCGACCCCGCCGGGTTCGACATCTCCGAGAAGGCGTTCGCCAACTGCTACGCCGGCACCATCGGCCGGCAGTTCGGCGAGGGGTTCATCACCGGTGACGCGATCACCGCCGCCAACGTCTATCTGACGCTGGTCGCGGAGACCGCCTTCACGAACACCCTGTTCGTGGCGATGCCCGCCGAGGCCGCCGCCAACGGGGACTACCTGCTGCCGACCGTCTTCCACTCGGTGCAGTCGGACGAGTCCCGGCACATCTCCAACGGGTACTCGATCCTGCTGATGGCGCTCGCCGACGAGGAGAACCGCCAGCTGCTGGAACGCGACCTGCGCTACGCCTGGTGGAACAACCACTGCGTGGTGGACGCCGCCATCGGCACCTTCATCGAGTACGGCAGCAAGGACCGCCGCAAGGACCGGGACAGCTACGCCGAGATGTGGCGCCGCTGGATCTACGACGACTACTACCGGTCGTACCTGATGCCGCTGGAGAAGTACGGCCTGAAGATCCCGCACGACCTCGTCGAGCAGGCCTGGCACCGGATCTGGGACCAGGGCTACGTCCACAAGGTCGCCCAGTTCTTCGCCACCGGCTGGCCCGTCAACTTCTGGCGGATCGACGGGATGACGGATGAGGACTTCGAGTGGTTCGAGTCCAAGTACCCCGGCTGGTACGCCGAGTACGGCGCCTGGTGGGAGGCGTACAACCGGCTTCGGCATCCGGGTGCCAACAAGCCGATCGCCTTCGAGGACGTCGGCTACCAGTACCCGCACCGCTGCTGGACCTGCATGGTGCCGTGCCTGATCCGGCAGGACATGGTGGTCGACAAGGTCGACGGCCAGTGGCGCACGTACTGCTCCGAGACGTGCGCGTGGACCGACACGACGGCCTTCCGGCCCGAGTACGAGGGCCGGGCCACCCCGTCCATGGGGCGGCTGACCGGCAAGCGCGAGTGGGAGACCGTCTACCACGGGCGGGATCTGGCCGACATCGTCACCGACCTCGGGTACGTACGCGACGACGGCAGGACGCTCGTTCCGCAGCCGCACCTGGACCTCGACGACCCGAAGAAGCTGTGGACGCTGGACGACGTCCGGGGCAACACCTTCGTCAGCCCCAACGTGTCGCTCAACGAGATGTCCGACGAGGAGCGCGAGGCGCACATCGCGGACTACCGCAGCCGCAGCAACATCACGCCGTCCACGGTCTGAGCCGACCGGCGGGGCCCTTGCGCCCCAGGGGCCCCGCCGCATCCCCGTCACCCGTACCCCCGTCACCCGTATCCGTACCCGTCACCCGTCACGGAAGGGCTGGTCCCGTGGGCGACAAGCACCGCATCCGATTCGAACCGGTCGGCATCGAGATCGAGGCCGACGAGGACGAGACCGTACTGGACGCCGCGTTCCGCCAGGGCGTCATGCTGATGCACGGCTGCAAGGAGGGCCAGTGCTCGTCCTGCAAGTCCTTCCTCCTCGACGGCGACCAGCAGATGGAGCGCTACTCCACCTTCGCGCTGGCCGACTACGAGAGCGACGAGGGGTACGTCCTGCTCTGCCGGACGCACGCCTTCGGCGACCTGAGCGTGGAACTCATCAACTACGACGAGGAGATGCTGCTCAACGGCATCCCGCCCCGCGAGGCCCGCACCACGGTCGCCGCGGTGCAGCCGCTCACCCCTGACATCGTCCGGCTCGCCCTGGACATCGACGCCGGCCACGAGATCCCGTACCGCACCGGGCAGTACGTGGACATCGCGGTGCCCGGCACCGACCAGTGGCGGTCCTTCTCGATGGCCGGCCTGCCGGGTGAAGGCCCCGGCGGCAGGCTCGAGTTCCTCATCAAGCGCTACCCGGGTGGCATGTTCTCCGGGCTGCTCGACGGTGCCATCGGCCCCGGCGATCCGCTGACGGTCAAGGGCCCCTACGGCACCTGCGTGATGCGCGACGCCCCGGACCGCGACCTGATCCTGCTGGCGGGCGGAGCCGGCATGGCGCCGGTCCTGGCCCAGCTGCGCGGCCTGGCCGCCACCGGCAGCGCCCGGCGCACCCGGTTCTACTACGGGGCGCGCACCGAGCGGGACCTGTTCGCCCTGGAGGAGATCGCCAAGCTCGGCCGGGGTCTCACGGACTTCGCCTTCCTGCCCGCCCTGTCCGAGGACCCGTCGGGCGGCTACGAGCAGGGGCTGATCACCGAGGTCGTCGACCGCCACGAGGGCGATCTGTCGGGCGCCGACGCCTATCTGTGCGGCCCGCCGCCGATGTGCGACGCCGCGATGGACCTGCTCACCGGCAAGGGCATGCCGGAGGAGCGGATCTTCCTGGACAAGTTCACCACTTCCACCGACACCTGACCCGACCTGATCCCATCCGACCTGACCGATGCGAGGAGCCGTACGCATGACCACGCAAGCCGACAAGCCGGTCAAGGAACAACGCAGCTTCCCCAAACCGCAGTTCACCGACGCCGAGGCGGGAGCTCTGGTCTTCCCCAGCTCCGGCAGCCGGGCGTTCACCTACTACAAGCCGCAGAAGATGCGCGCCACCATGTACGAGGACGTCACCTTCGACGTCCAGCCGGACCCCGAGCGGCACCTCCTCCAGGGCTGGATCTACGGCTTCGCCGACGGCGAGGGCGGCTACCCGCACGACTGGACCGAGCTGCGCTCCGGCGACTGGCACCGCTTCCGCGACCCGAACGAGGAGTGGGAGCAGACGATCTACCGCAACAACGCCAACGTGGTGCGGCAGATCCAGCAGAACCTCTCCAACGCCCGCAAGGCGGAGGCGTACCAGCAGTGGACGCCCACCTGGACCCGCTTCGTGGAGCGCAACGTCGGCGCCTGGATGCACGCCGAACAGGGCCTGGGCATGCATGTGTTCGTCACCATCCAGCGCTCCGCGCCCACCAACATGATCAACAACGCGCTCGCGGTCAACGGCACTCACAAGCTCCGCTTCGCCCAGGACCTCGCGCTCTACAACCTCGACATCGAGGAGCAGTTGTCCACCTTCGACGGCTCCGCGCACATCGCCGCCTGGCAGAGCGACCCGGTCTGGCAGGGCGTACGCGAGACCGTCGAACGGCTCACCGCCATCCAGGACTGGGCGGAGGCCACCTTCGCCACCAACCTGGTCTTCGAGCCCCTGGTCGGTGAGCTGTTCCGCAGCCACCTGGTCATGCAGATCGCCGCCCGCAACGGCGACTTCACCACCCCGGCGGTGATCGGCGCGGGCGAGGGCGATTACGACCGCGACCTGCGCTGGACCCGCGCGCTGTTCGAACTGGTCTTCAAGGACGAGGAGCACGGTGACGCCAACCGCGCCATCGCCGCGCGCTGGCTGGACCGGTGGCTGCCGCTCAGCCTGGACGCCGCCCGTCGGCTGCAGCCGCTGTGGTCGCAGGCCGACGAGAAGGTGCTGCGCTTCGAGGACAGCCTCGACCGGGCCAAGGACCGTTACGTCCGGCTGATGGACGGCCTCGGCCTCAGCTCCTCCGTAGAAGGGATGAACCAGTGACCAGCACGCCCGGGACCACACCCGCGTCCGGCTTCTCGGTCGACCGCAGCTCCTCCAACCGCTGCGGAGTCACCCTCATGAACAACCAGAACGGCCACGTCGTCGCCGACGTGATGCGCGGCAAGGAGAACGTCACCGTCACCGACTTCCCCTCCATGATCCGGGTGGACGGGGTGCGGCTGCTGACCTTCGACTTCGAGGAGATCTCCGAGGCGCTCGGCTTCGAGTTCGGGGTGAGCGACTTCGAGGAGATCATGTCCACCCACTACGGCCGGATGGTCCACCTGGACGACCGGACCATCCTGTTCGCCAACCCCGAGGACGCCGCCGAGTACATCGACTTCGACCTCGTCCCCGTCGACTGAGGAAGGCAGGAGCACGCATGTATCACAAGGACGGAGTCGACTACTTCATCGTCGACGGGCACATCCACTACTGGGACGCCAGCGAGGAGAACACCGCCAACAAGTACGGCGAGGGGTTCATCCGCTGCTTCTACGACTACCAGCGCAACCTCAGCCCGCAGGAGTGGGTCTGGCCGCTGGAGAAGTTCCGCAAGTACAGGGAACAGGACCTGGTCCACGACATCTTCGAGACCGGCTACGCGGACTGGGCGATCTTCCAGCCCACCTACCTCGGCGAGTTCTACCACGAGGGCTTCAACACCACCGAGCGCAACGGCGCGCTGGCCCGCAAGTACCCCGACCGGCTGATCGTCAACGGCGCCTTCGACCCGCGCGAGGGCGAACCCGGCCTGGAGCGCCTGGAGAAGCTGCACGCCGAGTGGAACCTGCGCGGCGTCAAGCTCTACACCGCCGAGTGGCGCGGTTCCTCCAAGGGCTGGAAGCTCTCCGACCCCGAGGCGCAGGACTACCTGGCGCTGTGCGCGCGGCTCGGCATCCGCAACATCCACATCCACAAGGGCCCCACCATCTGGCCGCTGAACCGGGACGCCTTCGACGTCGCCGACGTGGACCACGCCGCCAGCGCCTTCCCCGAGCTCAACTTCATCGTGGAGCACGCCGGCCTGCCGCGCCTCGACGACTTCTGCTGGATCGCCACGCAGGAGCCGAACGTGTACGCGGGTCTGTCCGTGGTCCTGCCGTTCATCCACACCCGGCCCCGCTACTTCGCCAAGATCATCGGCGAGTTGCTGTACTGGCTGGACGACGACCGGATCGTGTTCGGCAGCGACTACGCGATCTGGAGCCCCAAGTGGCTCATCGAGCGGTTCGTCGACTTCCAGATCCCCGAGGACCTGCAGAGCGAGTACGGCGTCCTGACCACCGACATCAAGCGCAAGATCCTCGGCCTCAACCACGCCCGGCTCTACGATCTCAAGGTCCCCGAGCACGCCCAGCTGCCCACCGCCCCGCCGGAGGACGGCGTGTCGGTCGGGCCGAACACCGGGTCGGCAGCGGCATGACCGCCGCCGTCACCGAGGCGGTGGACCGGGCCACCGCCGTCAACACCGCGCTGGCGACGGTCCTCGACCCGGAACTCGACCGGCCGATCACCGAACTCGGCTTCGTACGGTCCGTCAGCGTCGGCGCCGACGGCTCGGTGGAGGCCACTCTCCGGCTGCCCACCTACTTCTGCGCCCCCAACTTCGCCTGGCTGATGGTGGAGGACGCCCGTCGCGCCCTGGCCACGCTCTCCTGGGCCCGCGAGTGCCGGGTGATCCTCGAGGACCACTTCGCCTCCGACGAGATCAACGAGGGCGTCGGATGCGGCAAGGGCTTCGCCGAGGCGTTCCCCGGCCTCGCCGATCCCGACCGGATGGAGGAGCTGCGGGCGGTGTTCGTACGCAAAGGACACCTCGCCGCCCAGGCCAGGCTCGGCAAGCGGCTGCTGGAACGCGGCTGGACCATGCTGCAGCTCGCCGACGCTGTCCTCGGCGACGTGCCGGAACGGCTCACGGTGACGCTGCGCCGGCGGCGGACCCTGCTCGGCCTGCCCTCCGGCCCCGCCGCCCCGCTGTTCGCCGACGACCAGGGCCGGCCGGTGCCGGCCGCCGCGCTCGAACGGCACCTGCTGCGGGGCCGTACGGCGGGGGTCGGCATCGGCGCCAACACCGAGGTCTGCGAGGGCCTGCTCGCGGTCCGCTACGGGCCGTCGGAAGAGGAGGGAAGCGGATGAAAGCCGTACGCCTGCATGCCTACGATCGCCGGCCCGTGCTCGACGAGGTGCCCGACCCGGTCGTCACCGGGCCGCTGGACGTGGTGGTCAGGATCGGCGGCGCCGGGGTGTGCCGTACCGACCTGCACATCATCGAGGGCCAGTGGGCGGCCAAGAGCGGCGTCGCCCTGCCGTACATCCAGGGCCACGAGAACGCGGGCTGGGTGGCGGACGTGGGCTCCGCCGTCACCGGTGTGGCCCCCGGCGACCCGGTGATCCTGCATCCGCTGGTCACCTGCGGCCTGTGCCCCGCCTGCCGGCGCGGCGACGACGTGCACTGCGCGGCGAGCGCCTTCCCCGGCATCGACGCGGACGGGGGCTTCGCCGAGTACCTGCGGACCAACGCCCGCGCCGTCGTCCCGCTCGGCCCGGGGCTCGCCCCGGCGGACGTCGCGGCTCTCGCCGACGCCGGGCTGACTGCGTATCACGCGGCCAAGAAAGCGGCCCGCAGGCTCGCCCCGGGCGACAAGGCCGTGGTGATCGGCGCGGGTGGCCTCGGGCACATCGGTGTCCAGGTGCTGCGTGCCCTGACCCCGGCCGAGCTGATCGTCGTCGACTCCTCCGCCGAGGCGCTGAAGCTGGCCGAGACCCTCGGCGCCCACCACACGGTGGTCGCCGACGGCACCCAGGTCGAGCAGGTCGCCTCGCTCACCGGCGGACAGGGCGCCGAGGCGGTGCTCGACTTCGTCGGCGAGGGCGGCGCGCTGGAGGACGGCGTACGGATGCTGCGGCGGGCCGGCGACTACTACGTCATCGGTTACGGCGGCACCCTGTCCGTGCCGACCATCGACATCATCTCCTCCGAGATCAACTTCATCGGGAACCTGGTCGGTTCGTACACCGACCTGGTGGAGCTGATGGACCTGGCCGCCCGTGGCCTCGTCACCCTGCACACCGTCACCTATCCCCTGGACGCCTTCGACCGGGCCCTGGAGGACCTCGACCAGGGCCGGGTGAGGGGGCGCGCGGTGCTCGTGCCCTGATCCTGGCCCTCCCCCCCCGTACAGGTGGCGGCGGCCCGGTCCGTGGATCCCCAGGGGTCGGCGCACCACGGACTCCGTACCGGCCGCCGCCACCGCACCACCGACCCGCAACCCCCGTACGTACACCGCTGGACGGAAGGACGACACCGCCATGGCGAAGGACCTGCGCTTCAACGCCGAAGCGCGCGCACTGCTGGAGAGCGGGGTGAACGCGCTCGCCGACGCGGTGCGCGTCACCCTCGGGCCCAAGGGCCGCAACGCGGTACTGGAGAAGCTGACCGGACCGCCGACCATCACCAACGACGGCGTCACCATCGCTCGCGAGATCCAGCTCAAGGACCCCTTCGCCAACATGGGCGCCCAACTCGTCAAGGAGGTGGCCACCCGCACCAACGGGGACGTCGGCGACGGCACCACCACCGCGACGGTGCTCGCCCAGGCCATCGTCCGCGAGGGCCTGAAGGCGGTCAACGACGGCGCCAACCCGGTGCTGCTGAAGAACGGCATCGAGGCCGCCGTGGCCGCCGCCGTCGACTCCCTCGCCGCCCAGTCCCGGCCGGTCAGTTCCGACGAGGAACTGGTCCGCGTCGCCGCGCTGTCCGCCAACAACGACCCCGCCATCGGCGCGGCCATCGCCGAGGCCGTGGCCCGGGTCGGGCGCACCGGCGTCGTCACCGTGGAGGAGTCCTCGGCGTACGGGCTGAGCGTCGAGTACGCGGAGGGCCTGGAGTTCGACAACGGCTGGGTCTCGCCGTACATGGTCACCGACCAGGGACGCATGGAGGCGGTGCTGGAGAATCCGTACCTGCTCTACTGCGACACCAAGATCGTCAAGGTACGGGAACTGATGCCGCTCCTGGACCAGGTGACCCGCACCGGCGCCCCGCTGGTCGTGGTCGCCGAGAACATCGACGGCCCCGCCCTCGGCATGCTCGTCACCAACGCGGCCCACGGCACCTTCCGTTCCCTCGCCGTACGCGCCCCCGGCTTCGGCTTCCGGCGGATCGCGGAACTGGAGGACATGGCGGCCCTCACCGGCGGCCGGGTCATCACCGGCACCGCCGGCCGCACCCTGGAAGGCGCCACCCTGGAGGACCTGGGCCGGGCGGAGAAGGTCATCGCCACCGAGCGCTCCACCACCATCCTCGGCGGCGCGGGCGGCAAGGAGCGGGTGAGCGAACGCATCGAGAACCTCAAGACCGAGCTGGAACGCGCCACCAACGAGCACGACCGCGACAAGCTCGGCGAACGCATCGCCAAGCTCTCCGGCGGCGTCGCCGTCATCCGCGTCGGCGCCGCCAGCGGCGTCGAACTCCGCGAGAAGCAGATGCGGTTGGAGGACTCCCTCGCCGCCACGCGCGCCGCCGCCGAGGAGGGCGTCGTCGCGGGCGGCGGCGCGGCCCTGGTGCATGTGCGCGCCGACATCGCGGCCCTCGACGGGTCCGGCGACGGCTTCAGCGGCGACCCCGCCATCGGGCGCGCCATCGTCGCCAAGGCCCTCGCGGAACCACTGCGCTGGATCGCCATCAACGCCGGCCTCGACCCCGACGACGCCGAACGCCGCGTCGCCGCCCTCCCCGTCGGCTTCGGCCTCGACGCCCTGCGCGGCGACTACGCCGACCTGCACGTACGCGGCGTCATCGACCCGGTCAAGGTCACCCGCAGCGCCCTGCTCAGCGCCGCGTCCATCGCCGCGCTCCTGCTCACCACCGAGACCCTCGTGGTCGAGGAGGTCATCGGCAACCCCGGCTCCATCGTCTCCCCGGAGATCGGCGACCTCGCGGAGGGGCTGGCCCGGCCGTCCAACATCCCCTGAGGAGGCCCGTCATCGGCCTGTGGCCCAGCAAGGGACGGAAGGGGATGCGCCCCTTCAGGGGCGCGGGGAACTGCGCGAGCACCCACCACCGGCCGGTGGTCCGGACACGACAGAAACAGCCCCACCGGGCCGGTGACGACCCGCACCACCGCTCCGGCTGAGCGCGCAGTTCCCCGCGCCCCTGCGGGGCGTATCCCGACGGCGACGAAGCGACAAGGAGTGGGCGAGATGACGGCTGACGCCTCGGCGGCCCGACCCGGCCGGACACCGCCTCGCGCCACCCGGCCCGCTGGGGCCGGGCACCCCACCGAGGGCCCCGGCCGGACCCCTGGCGAGCGGCGCCCACGGCTGCGCTCGGGGCTGTCGTACGCACTCCTCGGGCCGGCCTTCGTCGCGGCCATCGCCTACGTCGACCCGGGGAACTTCGCCACCAACGTGCAGGCGGGCGCGGCGTTCGGGCCGCTGCTGCTGTGGGTGCTGCTCACCGCGAACGTCGTCGCGATGCTGCTGCAGTACCTCTCCGCGAAACTCGGCGTCGCCACCGGGATGAGCCTGCCGCAGCTGTGCCGGGTCCGGTACCGGACGCCGGTGGTGTGGGGGCTGTGGGCCCAGGCGGAGGCCATCGTGGTGATGACCGACCTCGCGGAGGTCGTCGGCGGGGCCATCGCGCTGCAGCTGCTCTTCGGACTGCCGCTGTGGCTGGGCGGTGTGGTCGTCGGTGCGGCGTCGCTGGCCGTCATGCCGATGCGCGGCCGTGGGCAACGGCGGTTCGAGGTGCTGATGGCGGGCTGCCTGGCCTGCCTGCTCGGGCTGTTCCTCCGCCAGGTGCTGGGTACCGGCTCCCCGATGGCCACGGCCGCCGGCGGGCTGCTGCCACGTCTGTCGGGTGCCGAGAGCCTGGTGCTGGCCGGCGGCATCGTCGGCGCCACGGTGATGCCGCACGTCATCTACCTGCACTCTGCGCTCACCAGCGACCGCTACAGCCTCTCCCTCACCCCCGGCTCCCCCGAGACGGGCGGCGGGCCGCCGGGTGACCGGGACCGCCCGCTGCGCCGCAGGCTGCTGCGTCACGTACGGGCCGACGTACTCATCGCGATGGGGCTGGCCGGCGCCGTGAACGTAGCCCTGCTGGTGTCGGCGGCAACCCTCTTCCACCCCGGCGCGCCCGAAGCGGCCCAGTCGCTCGGCGCGGCGCACGACGCGTACGGGCGGCTCGTCGGGCCCGCCGCGGCACTCGTCTTCGCGCTGGCCCTGCTCGTCTCCGGCCTGGCCGGCACCAGCGTCGGGATGTACGCGGGGGAGGTGGTGATGGGCGGCTTCCTCGGACGGCGCATTCCGCTGCTCCTGCGCCGGCTGCTCACCATGGCGCCCGCCCTCGCCGTCCTGGCGAGCGGCGCGAGCCCGACGGCCGCCCTGGTCATCAGCCAGGTCGTCCTGTCCTTCGGTATCCCCTTCGCCCTCTTCCCGCTGATCGCCCTCACCCGCGACCCCACCGTCATGGGCCGATGGGTCAACCGCCCCCTGACGACATACGGCGGCTGGGCTGTCAGCCTGGTCGTGGTGGGGCTCAACGCCGCCCTCCTGGTGAGCCTGCTGGGCGGCTGAACCCGGCGGCTTTCCTTCGTCCCTTCCCCCTCTCCAGGAGCACCTCATGATCTTCATCGCCGTACGGTTCACCGTCCGCCCCGAGTACCGGGACCAGTGGCTCGACCGCGTCGCCGACTTCACCGCCGGCACTCGCGCCGAACCCGGCAACCTCTTCTTCGAATGGTCCGTCGACACCGCCGACCCCAACCGCTTCGTCCTGCTCGAGGGCTTCGCCTCCCCCGAGGCCGGCGCCGAACACGTCGGCTCCGCCCACTTCAAGGCAGCCATGTCCTGGATGCCGGACGTCGTCGCGGACACCCCCGACATCATCAACGTCCAGACCGAGGGCCAGGGCTGGTCCTCCATGGCGGAAATCACGCCACGGCCTTAGACCGCGGGGGCCGTTGCCATGCTGCGTGCGCCATCTCACCGCGAAAACCCGTCCCGGCGCGGCTCGGACTGCCCCCGTGACGGCCTTCGGTGGGGGTGCGGGCGGCGATGCGCACCACCTGCGAACGGCGTCATCGTGATCCGCGTACGAGCCCCTCACACAGCCCGCAGCGGCATCCGGCCATACCGTCTGACCTGGGTCTTTGTTCCCCTCGAGGCTAAAATCGGCTGCTGGGGAAAGGGGACCGGATGGACCGGAACGTACGCTCGCTGGACGATGTGCTGGGGCTTCTGGACGGCCTGTTCGCGCCGGAGGCGGACCGTTGGACGGCGGGTGCGGCCTCGTGGTGGGACGGTTTCTACGCGGACCCGTCCAAGCCGGTGCCGTTCTTCGT
Organism: Streptomyces sp. NPDC059373; assembly: GCF_042751495.1. Classification (NCBI taxonomy): domain Bacteria; kingdom Bacillati; phylum Actinomycetota; class Actinomycetes; order Kitasatosporales; family Streptomycetaceae; genus Streptomyces; species Streptomyces sp. NPDC059373. The sequence continues at coordinate 616,848 of NZ_JBHYXC010000002.1, forward strand.
GGCGAAGCCGGACGAGAACCTGGTCTCGTACCTCGACCGGGGCCTGATCACCGGGGGCCGGGCCCTCGACCTGGGGTGCGGGCCGGGCCGTAACGCAGTCCATCTCGCCTCGCGGAGCTTCGAGGTGGACGCCGTCGACCTGTCCCCGGCGGCCATCGCCTGGGGTGAGGAGCGTGCCCGGGAGGCGGGGGCCGAGGTGCGGTTCCGCTGCGGGGACGCCTTCGCGCCCGCCGGGAGCGAACCGGGCGGTGGCCCGTACGACCTGATCTACGATTCCGGCTGCTTCCACCATCTGCCGCCGCATCGCCGCCTCAGCTACCTGGCCCTGCTCGACCGGGCCCTCGCGCCCGGCGGCCACTTCGCCCTCGCCTGCTTCGCGTCCGGCGAGATGGGGTCCGAGCTGCCCGACGCCGACTTCTATCGCCAGTCCCGGCTCCACGGCGGCCTCGCCTACACGCCGGAGTCGCTGCGCTGGATCTTCTCCGACCTGACGGAGGTCGAACTGCGCCGCATGCGCGACGAACCGCCCGAGTCCCCGCGCTACGGCGAACCCTTCCTCTGGACGGCGCTGTTCCGCAGGCAAGCCCAGCCGTAGTTCGCGCGGCATGCTGGTAGCACGCGAGCGGGTCGGTCGGGAGGTGCTGGGATGCGGTGCTGGGCCGGGTGGACGGCGGTCGTCGGAGTGGTCGGCGGGGTGGTCGCCGGGGTGGTCGTGCTGGCGGCGTGCGGCGGGCCGGCGGGCGGCGGCACGCCCGCGACCCCGAGTACCGGGTCCTCCACCCCCGCAGGGGGCTGCGCCGCCGGGCACGCGGAGGTCACGGTGGTCCCGGGCGGGGCGGTGGAGCAGCAGTTGTGCGTGCGGCCCGGGACCGTGGTGACCCTGACCCTGCGGCCGCGTACGGACGACAGGCGGTGGACGGCGGTGCACAGCTCGGCGCCGGTACTCGTGCTGGCGTCCGGGTGGCGGGTCGACGCGGACGGCACCGGCCATGCGTCGCTGCGGTGCGCCGGGGTGCGGGCGGGGGTGGCGGAGGTCACCGCGCTGGCGAAGGCGCCGGACGTGGCGGGCGCGGCGCGGGCCGCCTTCCGGCTCAGGATCAGCGTGGTCCCGTACGCGAAGGAGGGGTGACCCCCGGTTCCAGCCCCGGGGCCACCCCTCCTCGTACCGCCGCGCGGCTTACCTGAGGCCGCGCACGCCGATCGTGTAGATACCGCGGCCGTGGGTGGCCGCGTACAGGGTGTTGCCGTTCGGGCTGAGCTTCAGCTGGAGCACGGCGACGGCGGGCAGGTTGCCGACGCGCTTCCAGCTCGTACGGCCCGGCGCGCGGTAGACGACGCCGAGGTCGGTGGCGACGGCGAGGCCGCCGTTGGGCAGGACGACGGCGGAGTCGGCCGGCACGTCGGGCAGGTTCGCCGAGATGTCGGTCCAGGTGGTGCCGCCGTCCTTGGACTCGAAGACGTGGCCGACGCCCGCGCCGGGGCCTTCGGTCCAGTGCCGCGAGAAGCCGTTGACCGCGAGGTAGACGTGGTTCGCGTCCTTCGGGTCGATGGCGAAGCCGCTGAGGTAGCGGTTGGGTACGGTCCCGTCGGCCGGCAGGGTGATGTCGTGCCAGCCGGTGCCGTCCGCGTTGCCGACGGAGATGCCGCGGGTGAAGCCCTGGTTGTTGCAGGGGCCGCACCAGGCCGCGTACACCTTGCCACCGGAGGAGGCGACGGCGGTGGCGGTGTGGCCCGCGCCGAGGTCGTACGCGCTGGTCCACTCGTCGCCGCTGCGGATGGCGTAGCCGTTGGTCTGCACCCACACGTGGCGGCCGCCGGCGATCCAGGTCGAGCTGTCCTTCAGGTCGGCGGAGAGCGGGGCGATGAAGCGGGCCTCGCCGGTGGCGTTGTCGGGCGGGGCGACGGAGTACGAGGTGATCGGGCCGGAGCCGTCGATCCAGGAACCGTTGTTGACGGCGCAGTTCTGGGTGACCTGGACCGCGAGGTAGACGTACTCCTCGGCGATGTTGCAGCCGTTGGCCGGGTCGGTGAGGGTGTCGCCGCCGTCACCGCCGAAGTTGGAGCCCATGATCTTGTCGTTGCTGCGCAGCTCGGACTGGCCGTTGTCCTGGAGGCCGCCGGTGACCGAGACGCCGCCGTACGTCAGGTCCTTGCCGACGCCCACCGAGTAGTACTGGAGGGTGTCGATGGTGCCGTCGTTGAGCGAGGTCCAGTCGGTGGCGTGGCCGGAGGAGTCCTGCGAGCCGTTGACCGGCCGCTTGTAGGCACCGCCGTCGTTGCCCACGTACACATAGCTCTTGCCGTGGTAGCTGCCGATGGCGACGCCGTGCTGGTCGGAGTGGGTGGTCTGGTTGCAGTCGCCGGTCTGCTTGGAGGGGTCGATGTTCCAGCAGGAGAACCCGAAGTTCCAGTACGGGCCGACGGTCGACCAGTTGCTGCCGCCGTCCTTGGTCTCGTAGACCTCCTCCAGGCCCGCGTACACATGCTGCGCGTTGGCCGGGTCGACGGTCAGGAACTGGTTGTACCAGGCCTGTACGCCCGGCATGTAGCCGCTGGAGGTCAGCGCGGAGCCGTCGGCGGCGAGGCCCTGGTAGTCGGCGATCTTCGTCCAGGAGCCGGTGGGGGAGCCGGACTTGGAGACGTAGATGCCCTCCAGGCCGCTGTCCGGGTTGGTGTTCAGCTGCTCGGGCGACTGCTCGATCGCGTAGTAGCGCGAACCGTCGGCGGAGCGGGCGAAGGTGACGTTGCCGACGTTGTCCGCGTCGGAGGGCAGGTCGCCGAGGCCGCTGGTGATCCGCGTCCAGGTGCCGTTCACCTTGGTGTAGAAGCCGTTGTAGTCGTCACCGCTGCGCCAGCCGACCGCCAGGACCACCTTCGAGGGGTCCTTCGGGTCGATCGCGATGTCGTTGGCGATGTTCTTGTACGGGGCCGAGGGGTCGTTCGCCAGCGAACCGCCGGGCAGGTAGTCGGGGTTGGGCGCGTACTCGAGCTTCCAGGCGCCGCTGAGCTTCTTCGTGGAGTGGCTCCACACGCCCTCGCTGGTCGCCGCGTACACCTTGCCGCCGCCGAAGCGCAGCTGGTGGATGGTGGTGCTCTCCAGTTCGTCGCCGCCGACCCGGCTGCGGGAGGAGAAGGTGCCGTGGTGCGGGCTCGACAGGACGTAGACCCCGCTGCCGAGGTAGGCGTCGGCGTTGGTGTTCGCCTCGCCGGTGCCCAGCCAGAGCCGGCCGCTGCCGTCGAGCGCGAGCGCGCCGGTGGACTGGGAGGACAGCTTGTCGCTGATCGGCTGCCACTTCCCGCCGCCGGTCCGGGACCGCCACACGCCGCCGCCCGCGCTGCCCGCGTAGACGTAACCGCTGTTGTCGGCGGCCATCGCCGCCAGCCGGCCGGTGACATTGCCCGAACCGCCGCTGGAGTTGGAGTCGTAGTCGCGGTAGCGCGAGTCGTCGGAGTTGTACGGCAGGTTCGTGATGTTCTGCCAACTGCCCCCGGTGCTCGGCAGGTTGCTCAGGCTGGTCCAGGCGGCGCCATACGCTCCCGGCGCCACGACGCCCGGCGAGGTCCGGGCCTCGGCGTACTGGTCCGCGCCCTCGGCTATCTCGTCCGCCTCGTTGCCGCCGTCGGAGTCCTGAGCCTGCGCCTTGGCGGTGACACCGCCCGTCGACTGCAGGCGCTCGGCCGCGAGTTGCGCGGTCGTACGGACCCCGAAGGGGCTGCCCTGGCTTGACGCGGCGCCTGCGGGTACGGCGACGAGTGCGGCGGAAGCGGTAATGGCGCAGATCGTGAACCATCGTCTTCTACGGGTTGGTGCTGACACCAGATCCTCCCAAACGGGCATTGATACAGCCGTCGCAGGAGACCCGATCACGGCCGAGCCGAAACATCCCGGGCTTGGCCAAGTCTTTGTCCAGCACCTGTCATGAGCCGCGAGCACGAAGGGCCGCGCCTGTCCAAGGCGCGGCCCTTCGTGCTGAACGGCGGAAGCTACAACACCGTCGAGCTCAGCCCGGCCATGTGCCGGTCAGGCTCCGGGTGGCGGCGGCGCCGCCGCGGTCGACGGTGGCCTTGACGGTGGCGAAGACGGCTCCGAAGAGCAGACCGAGCGGCCTGTAGGCGACTTTCACCGTGTTCACGGGGATCACCCCCGGATACCGCGCACGGCCAGGAACACCAGGAGTGCACCCGTCGCACCGGCGGCGGCCAGGAACCAGGTGCGGTTGCGGAGCACGGTGTCCCGGACGGGGGCGGTCTTCTCACTCACCTGGTGCTTGGCGGCGCCGCCTTCGTGGACGGGGGCTTTGACGTCGGCCTTGGCCGCCAGGGCCTCGACCGTCTCGCCGAGTTGCTCGCGGGTGGCTTCGGCTCGCTCGCGCAGCTCCTGCGTGGTGGGGGCCGGCCCGGATTCCTTGCGGCTGTCGGTCACCGTGAAGGCGCCGCTCAATCCTGCGGAGATCACGGGAGATCACGGGAGATCACGGGAGATCGGCGGAGATCACATACGGGCGGGATATCCGAGCAGTGCCGCCGCCGTCTCGAGCGGGTTGAGGACCTCGACGGGGGCGGCCGCGGGGGCGGGGCGGCAGGTGAAGCCGAGGCGGGTCAGGGCCCTGGTCACCTCGCCGGCGGAGAAGTCGCGGCGGTCCTGCCTGGTGAGCACTTCCCCGACCTGCATGACGGGGTAGGTACGGCGGCCGATGATCACGGACGCGCCCGTGACGGGTTCGGGCTTGATGCCCTTCATCGACTGCAGCACTTCACTCTTGACCAGGTCGAACGAGAAGTGGGCGATGACGCAGCGCATAGATGCCTCAACAGGGTTCAGGGGAAAACCGGAAAGGGGACGGGCGACTGGCTGATGTGAGGTCCTACGCGGCGCTGCTGAGAGAGGACCGGCGCTGCGGGGCGCCGGTCCGCGCCGAGGACGGGGACGATCCGGGGGTGCGGTGCCCGTGAGCGGGGCGCCCGCGCCGGCCGCGGCCCGAGGAGGCGCCGCGCTCGGCGCGCTCCGCCGCCGGTGCGGTGATGGTGACGGGGACGCCGGAGGGGGCCTGGGCGCCGGTGATCCGGCTCAGTTCGGCCTCGCCGGAGCGGACCTGGTGGGTCTGCGGGGTGATCCCGGCGGTTGCCATCAGGCGGGCCATCTCACGGCGCTGGTTGGGCAGCACCAGGGTGACGACGCTGCCGGACTCACCCGCGCGGGCGGTGCGGCCGCCGCGGTGGAGGTAGCCCTTGTGGTCGCTGGGCGGGTCGACGTTGACGACCAGGTCGAGGTTGTCGACGTGGATGCCGCGCGCCGCGACGTTGGTGGCCACCAGCACCGTGACGTGGCCGGTCTTGAACTGGGCGAGGGTGCGGGTGCGCTGCGGCTGGGACTTTCCGCCGTGCAGCGCGGCCGCCCGTACGCCGCTGTTCAGCAGGTGCTCGGTGAGCCGGTCCACGGCGTACTTGGTGTCCAGGAACATGAGCACCCGGCCGTCGCGGGCCGCGATCTCGGTGGTGGTGGCGTGCTTGTCGGCGCCGTGCACGTGCAGCACGTGGTGCTCCATCGTGGTGACCGCGCCCGCCGAGGGGTCGACCGAGTGGACCACCGGGTCGTGCAGGTAGCGGCGTACCAGGAGGTCGACGTTACGGTCCAGGGTGGCCGAGAACAGCATCCGCTGGCCGTCGGCGCGGACCTGGTCGAGCAGCTCGGTGACCTGGGGCATGAAGCCCATGTCGGCCATCTGGTCGGCCTCGTCCAGGACGGTGATGGCGACCTGGTCCAGGCGGGCGTCGCCGCGCTCGATGAGGTCCTTGAGCCGGCCCGGAGTGGCGACGACGACCTCGGCACCGGCGCGCAGGGCGTTCGCCTGCCGGCCGATCGACATACCGCCGACCACGGTGGCCAGCCGCAGCTTCAGCGACCGGGCGTAGGGGGTGAGCGCGTCGGTGACCTGCTGGGCCAGCTCCCGGGTGGGCACGAGGACCAGGGCCAGCGGCCGGCGGGACTCGGCGCGCTGTCCGGCGGTGCGGACGAGCAGTGCCAGGCCGAAGGCGAGGGTCTTGCCCGATCCGGTGCGGCCGCGGCCGAGTACGTCCCGGCCGGCCAGCGAGTTCGGCAGCGTGGCGGACTGGATCGGGAACGGCTCGTTCATGCCCAGGCTGGTGAGCGTCTTCTGCAGCGGGAGCGGCATGTCCAGCTCGGCGAATGTCGCGGCCGGCGACAGGGCCGGGGTGACGGTGACCGGCAGGGCGAACTCTCCCTGCGGCGCGGTGGGACGACGTCGGTTGCCGCCGGAGCCGCCCGTTCGGGGTCGGGAGTAACGGTCGCTCGTGCGAGTCGTGCGAGTTGTGCGGTTCACGCGGAACCTTCCTCGATGCGACACGTATCGAGGAATTCCCGGCAGCGACGAGCAGCGCAGGGAATCGCAGGAACGAGCCGAAGAAAAGACGAGATCAAAGCCCGGGCCTGCCATGCGAGCGGCCCCAAAAAAACAACGAGCCGGTGTCCGCACCTCGCGGTGCGGACCCAGCTACGTCGTACGGGTCAGCGTCAGGCGGGAACGATGTTCTCGGCCTGCGGGCCCTTCTGGCCCTGCGTGACGTCGAAGTTCACCTTCTGGCCCTCCTGAAGCTCACGGAAGCCGGAGGTGGCGATGTTCGAGTAGTGGGCGAAGACGTCAGCGCCGCCGCCGTCCTGCTCGATGAAGCCAAAGCCCTTTTCCGCGTTGAACCACTTCACGGTGCCACTAGCCATGTCAAATCTCCTTCGGGGCAAAACCCGGGGCCCGCACTGTGCGAACCCCGCATCGCTGTAATGATTGCCCGGTCCGGAACAAAGCACCGGAAATACAAAAGAGCGCCTATCGGCAAATGAAGCCGACAAGAGCACTTGAAGTCTTTGGGAACCACAACTGCAACTGTGATCAACCGTAGCACGGTGCGAGCGGCTGGGCGCGGCAAGTGATATCGCTCCGCCCGTTACGCCATAAACCCTCACCGCGCATTGCGATAATTTCTGCACCGGCGGCAGTAGATATTCGCTCAGCGGAACGTGGTGCTCCGGTTCGCGCCGGTTCGCGCCGGTTCGCTCAGGTCATCAGGAGGCGGCGGCCCCGTCCGGGTCCGCCGCGGGGTGGCGGCGCAGTTCCTCGTTGAGCCGCAGGGCCTCCTCGAGCTGGTCCTCCAGGATGACGATGCGGCAGGCGGCGTCGATCGGCGTACCGCCGTCGACCAGCTCGCGGGCGCGGGCGGCGATGCGCAGTTGGTAGCGGGAGTAGCGGCGGTGGCCGCCCTCGGACCTCAGGGGGGTGATGAGCCGGGCGTCGCCGATGGCGCGGAGAAACCCGGGTGTGGCGCCGATCATCTCGGCGGCGCGGCCCATCGTGTAGGCGGGGTAGTCGTCGTCGTCGAATCGGTCGGTGTGCTGCGGTTGGGTCTCTGGGGGCACTTGCACCTCTTCTTGGTTCTCGGGCTTCTTGGTTCTCGGGCTTCTCGGGACGCGTCGAGGGGCCCTGGCGCCTTACGGCACCAGGGCCCCGAGGGATGTCAACACCATCTGTCGGCGCTGTGCGCCGGCTTTCGTATTCCGCACGTCCGCCGGGGAGGCCGGAGATGCGGGGATCGCGAATGCGTGACCGGGGACCACCTTCCAATCCGGGGGCCTGCGGTACCCGAGCGGACCGAAGCTCTCGCCCGGGCGATCCTGATGGCGTCTACTCCTCTCTTGCTCGTCTTCTTGGGCCGGTACTGCCGGTACTGCTGAACTGCGTGTACTGCTCGGCGGCCCCTGAGGCCGCCCGGCCCGGCAACCAGCCGTGGGACCTTCCTGCACTTCCTGGCCCCATGACTCCGCTGCCGTGCCCGTGTACTGCTCGCGGCAGTTCGTCTCTGCCACGTATTGCTGACTCGCTTGGCTACGAGAAAAACCCTAGCCGGGTGACAACGGCATGTCTACTGCGGCCACGATAGATTTCCCCGGATCGGAGCAGCAGGTTTTCTGCCACGGCTGCAGGGTCACGGGGAGCTCCCGAAGGTGATGCGGTAGCCGCACTCCCCCGCGCAGGTGAAGGTGCTGGTGGCGTCGTCGTCGACGTACGAGTACGCGAACGGCTGGGCCTTCTTGAAGATCGCCGCGTAGTCGACGGGCCACTTCTCCGGCAGGCACTGGTCGCGGGGCGCCCACGTCCCGCGGCAGCAGTACTGGTCGGTGTCGAACACCCCGCAGGGGGACTCGCAGCCGACCGTGCGTCCGCCTGCGCGTACGCGCAGCGCGGTGGGGCAGGGCACCGGCCTGGTGCAGCCCGCCGAGGAGCAGCCGGAGGCGCTGACCGGGTCCTTGGTACGGCCTGCGGCGATGTTGATCCACAGGGGGACGTTGGAGCCGTCGACCATGCTGACGTCGTAGAAGTCGAGCTTCTGCCAGGAGTTGAAGTTGAACTCGGCGAGCGTCGCGGGGATCACGCCGTACTGGCCGCACAGGAAGCGGCCGGCGCAGTCACCGGTCTCGCAGTGCCCCCGGCCGACCGCGTTGAAGACGCAGCCGGTGCGGCCCCAGAAACGGCCGTTCCAGTGGTCGGGGACCTTGATGGTGAGGGTGCGGCCGGGGCGCAGGACCCAGCCGGTGGTCGGCAGCGCGGGCTGCGGGGTCTGCTGGGCGGCGGCGATCCAGAGGGTCTGGCCCAGCGTGTTGACGAAGGTCACCTGGCGGTGGCCGGTGCGCACGGTCCCGGCGGACCGGGTGGCGGTGGCGGCGGGTCGGCGGGCGGTCGCCGTGGCGGCGATGCGGCGGGTGGGACCCGGCGAGGCGGACCGGGGACTCGCCTTCGGGGCGGCGGACGCCGTCGTGCGGACCGACGGCGAAGGACTGACGGGGGCGGCCGACGGCAACGCGTGCGAGACCGTGGTCCGGTGCCCGGGGAGGCCCAGCAGCACCCCGGCGGCGACGGTGACCACAGCCGCCAGCAGCGCCACGCCCCTGGCCCGGCTGCCGCGCCTGTCGCGCCTGTCGTGCTTATCCACCGGACACCCCGAAGGTCACGCGGTAGTCGCAGCCGCCGCGGCAGGACATGGTCGCCGAGTCGTCGAAGGCGTACGAATAGGCGTAGGGCTCGGCCTTCTTGAACACCTGGGTGTAGTCCACCGGCCACCGCGACGGAACGCAGTTCTCGCGCCCCGCCCAGGCGCCGCGGCAGCAGTAGGTGTCCCCGCCGAAGGCCGCGCACGGGTTCTTGCAGGCGACGACCCGACCGCCGGCCTTGGTCTGCATGGCGGACGGGCAGGTGACCGGCTTGGTGCAGCCGGCCGCCGAGCAACCGGCGGCGCTGACCGGGTCCTTGGTGGTGCCGTGGGTGATGTTGATGTACATGGGGAGGTTGGAACCGTCGACCATGCTCACGTCGTAGAAGTCCATGCCGCCCCAGGCGCCGGTGGCGAATTCCGCGAGCGTCGCGGGGGTGGCGCCGCTGCCGGTGCACTGGAAGCCGCCCGCGCAGTCGCCGGTCTGGCAGTGCCCCTGCCCCGCCGCGTCGAAGGAGCAGCCGGTGCGGCCCCAGAAGCGCCCTCCCCAGCCCTCCGGCACGGTGACCGAGACGCTGCCGCCCGGCCGGAGGACCCAACCGGTGGTGGCGAGCGGGTGCTTGTCGCCCTTGGTGGCGGCCAGCCAGACCGTCTGGCCGAGGCGGTTGGCGAAGGCGAACGTACGGGTGCCGGCGGCGGACTTCGTGGCGGTGGCCTTGGGCCGCGTGTTCTTGGAGGCGCTGGGCCTGCTCGGCGCGGCCGAGTGGCTGGGGCTCGCCGACGGGGATGGCGAAGCCTTCGAGGCGGAGGCAGTGGGGGTGGACGGCGTGACCACGGCGTGGTCGGTGGCGGCGCTGATCTGCTGGTCGTTCCCCGCGCCCGGGGAGTGTCCGGAGGACTCGAACCACAGGAGGGCCACCGCTACCGTGAGCACCGTCGCCATGAGCCCGGCCCACCACCTTCGGGCCCGTTGCGTACGGTTGCGCCTTCGTCCCATCGCGGTACCTTTCCACTTCGCCTTCCCGGTCCCTGTCTCGGAGACCGGCGGGAAGCGGGCGGACAACAGAAAATCCCGGGACGTACGCTGATGAATTTCCGTTGTCCGGCCCCGCCCCGCCGGTCTCCGATAACAGAGGCAGAAGACATCCGGAGAGTGGACCATGCGCGGAAACGGTCGGAGCGGTACCGATACCGAGACGGTGGTGGCCGCCCGCGACGGTGACCAGGACGCGTTGGAGGCGCTGGTCGCCGACGCGCTGCCGCTCGTCTACAACATCGTCGGCCGCGCGCTGGGTGCTCACAGCGATGTCGACGACGTCGTCCAGGAGACGCTGCTGCGGGTCGTGCGGAGCCTGTCGGACCTGCGCGATCCCGACGCCTTCCGGTCCTGGCTGGTGGCGATCACCGTACGGCAGGTCCGCAACCGCGATCACTACCGCAGGACCGCCCAGTACAGCACCGCCGACCTGGACACCGCCGACCAGATGCCGGACCCCGCCTCCGACTTCGCCGACCTGACCATCCTGCGTCTCGGCCTGACCGACCAGCGCCGGGAGGTCGCCGAGGCCACCCGCTGGCTCGACGGGGACGACCGGGCGCTGCTGGCCGTGTGGTGGCTCGAGACGACCGGTGAACTGGACCGGGGCGAACTGGCCGCGGGGCTCGGCCTGTCCGGCCGCCATGCCGCGGTGCGGGTGCAGCGCATGAAGGAGCAGATGCAGGTCTTCCGTATGGTCGCGCGAGTGCTCGCCGGGCCCCGCGAGTGCCATGAACTCGACGCCCTGATCCGGGACTGGGACGGCACGCCGAGCCCGTTGTGGCGCAAGCGGTTCGCGCGGCACATACGCGGCTGCGGCACCTGCGGACGGCTCTGCGAGGACCTGCTCCCGATGGACCGGCTGCTGGTCGGCCTGCCCATGCTGCCCGTACCGGTGTCGCTGTCAGGCCTTCACCTCTCCTCGCTCCCCTCAGACGCGGTGAGGGCCGCGGCCCCGCGCACCGCTCCGCACACCCCCCAGCGGAGCGGTGCGCCAAGGGGCGCCCATGCCGCGCGCCGCCTGCTGCCCAAGGGCCCCCTCCTGGGTGCGGCCGCCGTCACCTCCGTGGCGGTCGCCGTCGCCGGCGCCCTGATCGCCGCCCACCTCTCCGGGCAGCCGTCGACCCGTGCCGACGCGGCGGCCTCACCGGTCGTGGCCGCCGCCACGCCCTCGACGGCGTCGCCCACCCCGCGTCGTACGGAATCGGCCACGCCGACCCCCACCGCGAAACCCAAGCCCACCCCCACCCCGAAGGCCAGGGCCAAGCCTGCCGCGCCGACGGCCAAGACGGTCTCCTCCGCCCAAAAGGGCGTGGGGGTATGGAAGTTCACCGGGGTCAACCAGGCGCTGGCCGCCTCAGGGGCGAGCTGGTACTACACCTGGTCCACCCAGCACCCCGGGATCAGCGGCCCCGCCTCGACCGGCTTCGTACCGATGGTGTGGGGCGCCGCCGCCACCGACGCGGCCACCCTGGCCCAGGCCAAGGCACGGGGCCCGTATCTGCTGGGCTTCAACGAGCCCGACATGGCCGCCCAGTCCAACATGACCGTCGATCAGGCGCTCGCCCTGTGGCCCAAGCTGATGGACGCGGGCCGGGTCCTCGGCAGCCCCGCCGTCGCCTATGGCGGCGACACCCCCGGCGGCTGGCTCGACCGCTTCATGTCCGGCGCGAAGTCCCACGGCTACCGCGTCGACTTCATCGCCCTGCACTGGTACGGCGGGGACTTCACCACCTCCGCCGCGGTCAGCCAGCTCAAGGCCTACCTCCAGGCGGTCTACGCCCGCTACCACAAGCCCATCTGGCTCACCGAATACGCCCTCATCGACTTCTCCCAGGGCACCCGCTTCCCGACCCCCCACCAACAGGCCGCCTTCGTCACCGCCTCCACCCGCATGCTCGCCGCCCTGCCCTACCTCCACCGGTACGCCTGGTTCGGGCTCCCCGCCTCGGATTCCGCCCCGAGCAGCGGCCTCTTCCGCAGCGGCCCGGTCGCCACCGAGGCCGGCCGCGCCTTCGAGGCCGCCCGCTGAACACGTAGGAATCCAGCTCAGGGGCGCTCGCTCCTGGCCTGCCATTCACGTGGCGACATCCCGTACGCGGCCCGGAACACCCGGCTGAAGTGCGCGGGGCTGGTGAAGCCCCAGCGGTGGGCGACGGCGGCGACGGCGGGGGTCAGGCGGCCGGGGCGGCTGAGTTCGCGGCGGCATTCCTCGAGGCGGCGGTGCTGGATCCAGCGGCTGACGGTGGTGCCTTCGTACTGGAAGAGCCGGTGGAGGTAGCGGACGGAGATGCGGTGGGCGGCGGCGATGGATTCCGGTGAGAGGCCGGGGTCGGCGAGGTGGCGGGCGATGAAGGCGCGGATCCGCAGGAGCAGGGCGTGGTGGGCGGCGTCGGTGCCGGCGGTGTCGCGGCCCAGGTGCTCGGCGATCAGGGTGGTGAGGAGGTCGACGGCGTTGCGGGCGAGCATCTCGCCGACCTGGGGGCGGCAGGAGGCGGCTCCGGCTGCGAGACCGGCCAGGAAGGGGGCCACCATGGCGGCCGGGCCCTCGTCGCCGCGGAGGGTGATGCCGGTGATCCGGCGCAGGTCGGACTCCCGGAGCCCGAGGACCTGGCGTGGCAGCTGGAAGACCTTCATCTGGAAGCGGTCGGGGAAGCTCAGGGTGTACGGCCGGGTCGTGTCGTAGAGGGCGAAGTCGCCGGGCCGCAGGAAGGCGTCCCGGCCGTCCTGGGTGATCACGGCGGGTCCTCGGCCCTGGAGGCCGATGAGCAGGTACTCGTCGCTGTCCTGGGCGATCAGCCGTGACGTACGGGAGACCCGCTCCGGGTCGGCGTCCACGGTGGAGATCTGCAGGTAGCCGAGACGGTCGGTCCTGACCGCTCCCGAGAAGGGCACGTCCGACGGGTCCCTCGGGGTGGAGACGTCCAGGGGGACGAAGGTCCGCCAGACGGCGTCGTGCCAGTAGGCCCGCCGCTCGCCGGCGGGCACGGAGTCTGTGGAGAGGACAAGGCTCACGGCGCCTCCACCGGAAGACCGACTTGCTCGTCCAATTTAGCCCGGGTCGGCGTTTCCGCGTGGTCACGTGCGCGTATCGAGTTCGCTCTCGGACAAGTGCCGGTGCACCGGCGGTCAAGCCGCGCCCTGCGGGCGGCCCAGGCTTCGAGTCACACACAGCCACGCGAAGGAGCCAGCGCCATGCCGAGAACGGCCCCGCCGGGGCACACCCCGCGTTTCACCGCCTACAGCGCCCGTTTCCCGGAGGGTACGGACGCCTTCGTGTTCGCGCAGTACGGCTGCCAGGCCCCCTCCCGGGTGGAAGCCGAGAAGGCCGCGGCGGCGCTCGCCGGGCTGTTCACCGGGCCGGACGGGCCGGACGGGCCGGACCTGGTCGACCGTGGATCGTTCGTCGACACCGCCGGGGCGCACAACGTGGTGCTGCTGGCGTACTGGTACGACCCGAGCAGGCACCGGCGCTGGCGGGAGTCGGAGGCCGTCCGAGCCGCCTGGGAGCGGCTCCCCGTGCTGGGGCCGGTCGGGCACTGGCGCGAGGAGTCGGTCATCCCCGTCGAGCGGAACGAGACGCTGCACACCCACCGCCGCGAGGACTACGCGACGAGCGGGCTGTCCCAGTCCGGCGCCCTCGAACTCCCCGAGACCCAGGTGCACGACTACTGGGGCGCGGCCCGGGACCGGATCGCGGCGTCGGCCACCGAGGCGCTGGAGCCCGCGATGCCGGTCTTCGAGCCCAGGGATCCCGCCGGCCAGGGGACTCGGGGCCGTCGCGTCAGCGTCGCCGTACCGGGGAACGTCGCGCTGATCCGTACCGCACAGGACTGGTCGGCCGGCCGGCTGTACCGCGAGACGTACCTGGCCGACGTCAAGCCGGTCAAGGACCGGGGTGTCGACTTCCTGGCAGAGAATCCCGGGTCCGGCTGCATCGCCGCCCGCAACCTCGTGGAGGAGTCGGCCGACGGCGCGCCGCTGGACCGCGCGTGCACCATCGCCTGGTTCGCCTCGCTGGAACACCTGATGACCTGGTGCCGGTCGCACCGCACGCACCTGGACATCTACGCCGCCTTCTTCCGGATGGTGGGCGGCGGCGAGGGCCCGCTGGACGTCGCCTTCTGGCACGAGGTCTCCGTACTGCCGAGCGGTTCGGTGACCGCCGAGTACGTCAACTGCGATCCGCGGACCGGCTTCCTGCCGCTGTCCCCAACCACCTGACAACAGAGGAGAGTTGACCATGGTCGAGTACACAGGGGCCTTTAAGGCGGCCGTCGTCCAGGCCGAGCCGGTATGGCTCGACGCCGACGCCACGATCGACAAGAGCATCGGCCTGATCGAGGAGGCCGCCCGCGCGGGGGCGCAGCTCATCGCCTTCCCCGAGACCTTCGTTCCCGGCTATCCGTGGTGGCTGTGGCTGGACTCGCCGGCCGGGGGCATGCAGTTCGTCGGCCGCTACCACGAGAACTCGCTGACCCTGGAGGGCCCGCGCTTCCAGCGGCTGCTCGATGCCGCAGACGCCAACGGCATCGCGGTGGTCGCCGGATTCAGCGAGCGGGCGGGCGGCAGCCTGTACATGGGCCAGGCGGTCATCTCCGCCGACGGCAAGCTCGTCGGAGCCCGCCGCAAGCTCAAGCCCACGCATGTGGAGCGCACCGTGTTCGGGGAGGGTGACGGCTCCGACCTGGTGGTGCACGACACCGCGCTCGGCAGGGTCGGCGCACTGTGCTGCTGGGAGCACCTCCAGCCGCTGACCAAGTACGCCATGTTCAGCCAGCACGAGCAGGTGCACGTGGCCGCCTGGCCCAGCTTCTCCGTCTACAAGGGGGCGGCCTACGCGCTCGGCCCGGAGGTCAACACCGCCGCCTCGCAGATCTACGCCGCCGAGGGCCAGGTCTTCGTACTCGCCCCGTGCGCGGTGGTCGGCGACGCCGCCGTCGAGCTGTTCTGCGACACCCCCGTCAAGCAGCAGCTGCTCCAGCGCGGCGGCGGTTTCGCGCGGATCTACGGCCCCGACGGCCGCCCGCTGGCCGAGCCGCTGCCCGAGGACGCCGAGGGCATCCTGTACGCCGAGATCGACCTGACCGCGATCCCGTTCGCCAAGGCCGCCGCCGACCCGGTCGGGCACTACGCCCGCCCCGACGTCACTCGGCTGCTGCTCAACCGCACCGAACGGCGCCCGGTGGAGTACGCCCCCAGCGCCGCCCCGGCGGACGAGCGCTTCGACGAGGCGGTCGTCATGGAGCCCGAGGCGACACCGGTCGGCTGAGGCCGCGCGCCACGGCGCGGAACTCCAGGGGCGTACGGCCGTCGCGCTTCCGGAAGAACTTGCTGAAGTCGCCCGGCTCACGGAAGCCGAGCCGGCCGGCGATGTCCGCCGCCGTGGCGTCGGTGTGGACGAGGAGACGCTTGGCCTCCAGCACGATGCGGGCGTCGAGGTACTGCTTGGCCGTGGAGCCGGTCGCGGCGAGGGTGGCCCGGGTGAGGGTACGGGGGCTGTAGCCGAGGGCGGCGGCGTAGTCGGCGACCCGGTGGGTGCCGGCGAAGTCCCGCTCGACGGCGGCGTGGAAGCGGCGGAAGGCGTCGTCGCCCAGGGCGGGCGACGGCGCTGCCGCCGGGGCATGGGCGAGCCGGAGCAGCAGGACCGAGAGCAGGAGGCGCAGCGCCTCGATGTGGGCGTCCAGGGGGATGGACGCGAGGTCGGCGTACTCGTGGGTGAGGTGGCGCAGCGCGAGCCGGGTGGCGCGGGCGTGCGGGCCGGCCGGGAGCAGCGGCGACTGGTCGTACGGGGGATCGGCGGCCACGAAGCCGGGCTGCCAGATGACGATGGTGCCGCGGGCCGTGGCCAGGTCGTCGGGGGAGTACTGGTGGACCTGGCCGGGGCGGACCCAGAGCCAGCTGCCGGGGGCCAGAGTGAGGTCCGAGAAGTCCACGGTGTGCGGGAGGGTGCCCGAACCGACGTGGATCAGGTGGTGGAAGCTCGGCCGCTGGGGTGTGGACAGGTCGAGGCCCCGGCGGCGGCCGCGTGCGCGCAGCTCGGCGAAGTCGAGGACGTCCATGCCGATGGGCGCGCCCAGGGACGGGCGGTAGGAGACGTCGGTGATCGAGGCTTGTCCGTTTTTTCCCATACTGAGTCCTCAGCGTACCGCCGGCCCCCGCTGACCCGCTCCTACGGTCGAAGCATGCGACTGATCGTGGGAATGACCGGGGCCACCGGGGCCGTGTTCGGTATCCGGCTGCTGGAGAACCTGGCCGAGCTGCCCGAGGTGGAGACCCATCTCGTCCTGAGCCGCTGGGCCCGGACCACGATCGAGCTGGAGACCGGGCGGGCCGTCCGCGAGGTCGCGGCGCTCGCCGATGTCGTGCACAGCCCCGACGACCAGGGCGCGACCATCGCCTCCGGGTCCTTCCGGACCGACGGCATGGTGATCGTGCCCTGCTCCATGAAGACGCTGGCCGGCATCCGTGCCGGATACGCCGACGGGCTGGTCGGCCGGGCCGCCGACGTGATCCTCAAGGAGCGGCGCCCGCTGGTGCTCGTACCGCGCGAGACGCCGCTGAGCGAGATCCACCTGGAGAACATGCTCGACCTGGCCCGCAAGGGCGTCCGGATGGTCCCGCCCATGCCCGCTTTCTACAACCACCCCGCCTCCGTCGACGACATCGTCGACCACATCACCGCCCGCATCCTCGACCAGTTCGAGCTGCCCGCCCCCGCCGCCAAGCGCTGGGAGGGCATGCGCGCGTCCCGAAGCGCGTCCCGAAGCGCCGCGTCCCGAAGCGCCGCGGCCCGAAACGGAGTACCGACATGGCATACGACGACCTCCGCAGTTTCCTGAACACCCTCGACAAGGAGGGCCAGTTGCTGCGCATCACCGACGAGGTGCTGCCCGAGCCCGACCTCGCCGCCGCCGCCAACGCGGCCGGCCGGATCGGCGAAGGCGCCCCCGCCCTCTACTTCGACAACGTCACCGGCTTCACCGATGCCCGTATCGCCATGAACGTCCACGGCTCGTGGCGCAACCACGCGCTCGCGCTCGGCCTGCCCGCCGCCACCTCGGTCAAGGACCAGGTCGAGGAGTTCGCCCGCCGCTGGGACGCCTTCCCGGTCGCGCCGGAGCGCCGCGAGGACGCGCCCTGGCGCGAGAACACCGTGCAGGGTGCGGACATCGACCTCTTCGAGGTGCTCCCCCTCTTCCGCCTCAACGACGGTGACGGCGGCTTCTACCTGGACAAGGCCGCCGTGGTCTCCCGTGACCCGGAGGACCCGGACCACTTCGGCAAGCAGAACGTCGGTACGTACCGGATCGAGGTCATCGGCCGCGACCGGCTCGCCTTCCAGCCGGTCCCGATGCACGACGTGGCCCAGCACCTGCGCAAGGCGGAGGAGAAGGGCGAGGACCTGCCGATCGCGATCACGCTCGGCAACGACCCGGTGATCACCATCGTGGCCGGCATGCCCATGGGCTACGACCAGTCCGAGTACGAGATGGCCGGCGCCCTGCGCGGCGCGCCCGCGCCCATCGCCACCGCCCCGCTGACCGGTTTCGACGTCCCGTGGGGCTCCGAGGTGGTCATCGAGGGCGTGATCGAGAGCCGCAAGCGCCAGATCGAGGGCCCCTTCGGCGAGTTCACCGGCCACTACTCCGGCGGCCGCCGGATGCCGGTCATCCGCGTCGACCGCGTCTCGTACCGTACGGACCCGGTCTTCGAGTCCCTGTACCTCGGGATGCCCTGGACCGAGGTGGACTACCTGGTCGGGCCGAACACCTGCGTACCGCTGCTCAAGCAACTGCGCGCCGAGTTCCCCGAGGTGCAGGCGGTCAACGCGATGTACACGCACGGCCTGGCGGTGATCATCTCCACGAAGAAGCGGTACGGCGGTTTCGCCAAGGCTGTCGGCATGCGCGCGATGACGACGCCGCACGGCCTCGGATACGTCGCCCAGGTGATCCTCGTCGACGAGGACATCGACCCCTTCAACCTGCCGCAGGTGATGTGGGCGATGTCGTCCAAGGTCAACCCCAAGGACGACGTCGTGATCATCCCGAACCTGTCCGTCCTGGAGCTGGCGCCCGCCGCGTCCCCGGCCGGCATCACCAGCAAGATGATCATCGACGCCACCACCCCCGTCTCCCCCGACGACCGCGGCAACTTCAGCACCCCGGCCAAGGACCTCCCCGAGACCAAGGAGTGGATCGGCCGCCTCCAGTCCCTGATCGCCGCCCGCTGAGAACCCATCCGGAGATACGGAGCCACCCCATGAACTCCCCCACGAACTCCCCCCTGATCTGCCCCCGTTGCGCCCACGAAACCGTCGGGACCGTCACCACCTCCCCCGTGCCGGGCGTGTGGGACGTCCTCCAGTGCGCCCGTTGCCTCTACATGTGGCGCACCACCGAGCCCGCCCGCCGCACCGACCGGGAGTCGTACCCCGCCGAGTTCCGCATGACCCGGGCCGACATCGACAACGCCCCCGAGGTCCCCGCGATCCCGCCGCTGCTGAGGGGCAACTGACGCCGCGAATCCGGCCAAAGCCGCTGAGAGTGGCTTGTCCGTGTGCTGACAGCGACTGTCCATTCCGTCATACGGACAGTCCTTGACGGCCCCGTCCGGCTCTTGAACGATCGCCGCATGAAGTCCGGCGTGTTTCTGACCTGCCGCCTGCACGTCGATCTGCGACGCCAGGCGAGCGACATGTGTGCGCACTGAGTCTTCCATTTCCCCTTCGCCCTGTGGTGTCCTCTGAGGCTTGATCCGCGAGATCCGTGTACCGCGATCGCCCACAGGTCCGCCGTACGCGCCAACTCCCGACGACGACGAGACCGCGAGGATTCCGGTGATCAGATTCGAGGGCGCTGCCAAGCGCCACCCAGACGGCACCGTCGCCGTCGAGGGGCTTGACCTGGACGTACCGGCCGGGCGGACGACCGTGCTGGTCGGGCCGTCCGGCTGCGGCAAGACGACGATCCTGCGCATGGTGAACCGGATGGTCACGCCGACGGCCGGCCGGGTGCTGCTGGACGGCGCCGACGTGGCGGGGCTGGACGCGGCGAAGTTGCGGCGGGGGATCGGGTATGTGATCCAGCAGGCGGGGCTGTTTCCGCAGCGGCGGGTGCTGGACAACATAGCCACCGTCCCGTACCTGCTCGGGTGGGACCGCAAGCGGGCCCGGGCGAGGGCCGCGGAGATGCTCGAACTGGTCGGGCTGCCACCGGAGACGGGACGGCGGTATCCGTTCCAGCTCTCGGGCGGTCAGCAGCAACGGGTCGGAGTGGCCAGGGCGCTGGCGGCCGATCCGCCGGTGCTGCTGATGGACGAGCCCTTCAGCGCGGTCGACCCGGTGGTGAGGGCGGGGCTGCAGGAGGAACTGCTGCGGTTGCAGGCCGAGTTGCACAAGACGGTGCTCTTCGTCACGCACGACATCGACGAGGCGGTACGGCTCGGCGACCAGGTCGTGGTGTTGCGCGACCACGGACACATAGCCCAACTCGCCGACCCGCACACCCTGTTGACCAGCCCGGCGGACGAGGACGTGTCCGCCTTCCTCGGCCCCGGACGCGGCCTGCGCGGGCTGGGGCTGGTGCCCGCGACCGGGGTCGGGCTCGACGGCCTCGCTGGTGCCGACGGCTGGGAGCTGGCCCTGGACGCGGCGGGCCGCCCGACCGGATGGACCGGCCCGGACGGCCAACTGCAGGGCCCCGCCCCGGTCTTCGTACCGGCCCGGGACAGCCTGCATGCCGCGCTGGACGCCGCCGTGCTCTCCCCGAGCGGCCTGGCCGTCGCCGTGGACGCGGATACCGGCCGGGCCGTGGGCACGGTCAGCCGGGCGGGAGTCCTCGCCGCGCTCGCCGCCGGCGCGTCGGCCGATACGCCGGCCGGTACGGCGAAGGTGCCGGGCGGGCGGCAGGCGTGACGGACGAACCTCTGGTCCGGTGGGGCTGGATCGGCAGCCACCTCGGGTATCTGCGCGACCTCACCCTCGACCACGCGGTGATCGCCCTCGTCCCGGTGCTGATCGCCCTGGTGATCGCGGTGCCGCTGGGGCTGCTCTGCACGCGCTACCCGAGGCTCTACCAACCGGTCGCCCTCGTCTTCAACGTGGTGTACGCGCTGCCCGGCGTCGCGGTGTTCGTGGTGCTGATCCCGTACACCGGCCTGGCCACCCGCACCACGGTCATGATCCCGCTCACCTGCTACGCGCTGGCGGTCCTGGTGCCGGCCACGGTGGACGGGCTGCGCGCGGTCCCCGAGGCGCTGCGGCAGTCGGCGACCGCGATGGGGTACGGCCCCTGGCGCAGGCTGGCCGCGGTGGAGCTGCCCGCCGCCGTCTCGTACGTGGTCGCCGGGCTGCGGGTGGCGGCGGTGTCGAGCATCTCGCTGGCGGCGGTCGGCGCGCTGATCGGGCGGGGCGGCCTCGGCTACCTCTTCATCGACGGCTTCCAGCGCACCTTCCCGACCCCGATCGTGGCCGGCATCGTGCTGGTCGCCGCGCTGGCCCTGGTCACCGATCTGGCCCTCGTCCTCGCCCTGCGCCTGCTCGCGCCCTGGGCCGCGCACGAGCGCCGGGCCACCCGCCGGCAACGAGGAGCGGCCCAGTGAACTGGCTCGACTGGATCAGTACGTTCGTCAACGACCCCGCCCACCGCAGCGGCCCCGACGCGATCGTCCACCGGGTCGGCGAGCATCTGGCCTTCACCGGCGAAGCGCTGTTGTGGGCAAGCCTGTTGGCGATCCCGGCCGGGCTGCTGATCGGCTACACCGGGCGCGGCGCCTTCGCCGTGACCGCGCTGGCCGGCACCGCCCGCGCCCTGCCCACCCTCGGCCTGGTCACGCTCGCCGTGCTGCTGGCCAAGATCAGCGACCTGACGGTCCTCATCCCGCTGGTCGCCCTCGCCGCGCCGTCCCTGCTGGTGGCCGCCGCCGAGGGGGTCCGCGGCACCGATCCGCAGGTCCGGGACGCCGCCCTGGGCACTGGCCTGACGCACCGTCAAGTCCTGTTCAGGGTCTGCCTCCCGGCCGCCCTCCCGACCCTGCTGGCCGGCCTGCGCACGGCGACCGTCCAGGTGATCGCGACGGCCACGGTCGCCGCGTACGTCGGTCTCGGCGGCCTCGGCCGCTATGTGATCGACGGCCTCGCCACGAAGAACTACCCGACCACGGTGGGCGGCGCCTTGCTGGTCGTCCTGCTCGCCGTGGGCGCCCAACTGCTGTTCGCCCCGCTGATCCGTTACTCGCTGCCGCCAGGTGCGCGCGCGCAACGCCGATCCCTCACCCCGAAGGAATCCCTGTGACGAAGAACCTGCTCGCCAGACCGTCCGCGGCCGTCACGCTGGCCACCCTCCTCCTGGGCGCGACCGCGTGCGGCGGCTCCGGCAGCGATCCGCTCGCGGACAGTACGAAATCCTCCGGAGGCGGCGGGACCGTGACGGTCGGCTCGGCGAACTTCCCCGAGAACGTGCTGCTCGCCTCGATCTACTCGCAGGCGCTCCAGGCCAAGGGCATCAAGGTCAAGGAGAAGTTCAACATCGGCAGCCGCGAGGTGATCTACGGACAGGTCAAGAGCGGCAATCTGACCGTACTGCCCGAGTACAACGGCTCCCTCCTGACCTACCTGAAGGCCAAGGCCGCGTCGAGCGACGAGGCGGCGGTGAACGCGGCCCTCCTCAAGGCGCTGCCCTCCTCGCTCACCCTCCTGGACTCCTCGGCGGCCGAGGACAAGGACTCGCTCACCGTCAGCAAGGCGACCGCCGACAAGTACAGCCTGAAGAGCATCCCCGACCTCAAGGACCACGCGGCCGACTTCGTGGCCGGCGGCCCGCCGGAGTTCAAGACGCGCGAAGAGCAGCCCTTCAAGGATGTCTACGGGCTGACCTTCAAGGAGTGGAAGGCCACCTCGGACGCCACCGCCAACGCCCTCAAGGACGGCACCGTCCAGGTCGGCGACATCTACACCACCGACCCGCGGATCATCTCCCTGAACCTGGTCTCCCTCGATGACCCGAAGCATCTCTTCGACGTCCAGAACGTGACCCCGCTGGTCCACAAGGGCGACCTCAGCGACAAGGGCGTCGCCGCGCTCAACGCCGTATCGGCCAAACTGGACACCGCCGGGCTGGTCAAGCTGATGAAGCGGGTCGGCACGGACAAGGAGGACCCGGCGGTCGTGGCGAAGGACTGGCTGTCCTCCAACGGCCTGGTCTGACCACCCTCGTACGGAGGAGTTCCGGTGAGCGTCGCCGCCTTTCCCCTCGGAGCGGCGACGACGCTCGCCGAACTCACCCGTGACCCGCACCCCCGGCTGGCCCGGCTGCGTACGCACGAACCCGTCTCCTGGCTTCCCGAGCTGGGCGGCTGGCTGGTCACCCGGCGCGATCTGGCGCTGGAGGTGATGCGCGACCCCGAGGCCTTCACGGTGGACGACCCCCGGTTCTCCACCGCGCAGGTCGTCGGCCCCAGCATGCTCTCCCTGGACGGCGCCGAACACGCCCGCCACCGCGCGCCGTTCACCGCCCCCTTCCGGCCCCGGGACGTGCACACCGGCTTCTCCGCCTTCATCGAGCAGGAGGCCGACCGCCTGCTCGCGCCCCTGGAGGCGGCCGGCGCCGCCGAACTGCGCCGGGACTTCGCCGGCCCGCTCGCCGCCGCCGTCATGGCGGAGGCCCTCGGCATCGAGGGGACCGCCAAGGACCTGCTCGCCTGGTACGACGCCATCGTCCGGGCGGTCTCCGAGGTCACCGAGGGACGCGACCCGGGGCCGGCCGGTGCCCAGGCGTACGCGGAGCTGAAGACGGCGGTGGCGCGGACCGTCGCCGGCGGCCCTTCGCTGCTCTCCGAGGCGGCCGGCTCGGGCTCCCTCACCCCGGCCGAGGTGGCGTCCAACGCGGCGGTGCTGATGTTCGGCGGCCTGGAGACCACCGAGGCGATGATCACCAACGCCCTGTTGCACCTCCTCGCCCACCCGGACCAACTCGCCCTCGTACGCGCCGATCCCGGGCTGCTCGACGCCGCGATCGAGGAGTCCCTGCGCCTCGAACCCGGCGCGGCCGTCGTCGACCGCTACGCCACCCGCGACCTCACCCTCGGCCCGGCCGCCACCGTGCGGGCCGGCGACCTCGTCACCGTCTCCCTGGCCGGCGCCAACCGCGACCCCGCCGTCTTCCCCGACCCCGACCGCTTCGACGTACGCCGCCACAACGCCCGCCTCCACCTGGCCTTCGCCCACGGCCCCCACTACTGCGTCGCCGCCCACCTCGCCCGCCTGGAAACCCGCGTCGCCCTCCACCGCCTCCTCCTCCGCCCCCTCCCCGGCCCCCACCTCGACCCTGCCCACCCCACCGCCCCCGAGGGCCTGGTCTTCCGCAAGCCGCTGTCCCTCCGTGTGCGCTGGGGGACCGCACGGTGACCGGGTCCCCGGGGGTGTCGTGGGGTGAGGCCGCGCGGATGCTGGCGCGCTGCTGGGCGGTCCTCGGCCTGATGTGCGCGGTGCTGAGTGTGGTGGGCGAGTCGACGTCTCTGCTGTTCGCGCCGGTCGTGATGATGCTGACCCAGTGGGCCGTGACCCGGCACCGGCACTGGGTGGCGGGGGGCACGGCGACGGTCGTGGGGATCATTGTCGGCGGAACTGCGGTCGACGGTCTGCGGCCGCATCTGGACCGGCTGGTGGCGGACACGCTGTCGACGGCGGCGGCCGTGCTGTTCTCCCTGGTCGCGTTCACGCTCGCCTCGCGGACGAGGGGCCGGGTGCGAGTGCTGTAAGGGGATCGGCCGCTGGTCGGAGTAGCGTTAAGGTCTGAGTTTCGGGGTCGGACTGATGACGAGGGGGCGGCCGGGGATGGCGCCGGACGAGACCGTGGTCGGCTGCACCGGGGTGGTGATCGTCGGGACCCGCGGATCTGCCGGTCCCGGTGAGATCCTGGTGAGTATCCGGGGCGGTTCGGAGGCGTTTCTGGCCTGGTCGGAGCGGCCCCTGCCGAAGGGGGCGCCGGTGTTGGTGGTCGAGTCCCGTGGCGAGCGCCAGGTCGATGTCATCGAGTGGGCAGATCCGTTGGACGCGTTGGCCGGCCTTGCCGGCGACGCCGGTTGAGGAGACTGAGGATGTTCGGTTACCGCGTTCCCGCGCCTGACGAGGCGATGCTGATTTCGGGAGGCAGGCGTGGACTGGGGGGTGCGCCGTTCCGCGTGGTGACGGGCCACGGGAAGTTCGTCCTGCCGATATTCCGCAAGACCCGCTTCCTGACCCTCGCGATGTGCGAGGCGGAGGTCGCGGAGACCTGCGTGACCAGGCAGGGCATCGTGCTGACGGTGCGCGCGGTGATCGCGTTCAAGGTGGGCAACGACACCGAGAGCATCGTCAACGCCGGCCAGCGCTTCCTGTCCGACCAGGACCAGATGGCGGTGCTGACCGGGCGGATCTTCGCGGGGCACCTGCGCTCGATCATCGGCTCGATGACGGTCGAGGAGATCGTCACCGAACGGCAGAAGCTCGCCACCGAGGTGCTGGAGACGTCGAAGACCGAGATGGCGAAGATCGGCCTGATCGTGGACTCGCTCCAGATCCAGTCGATCGACGACGGGGAGACCGGCTACATCGCCGCGATGGCCGCTCCGCACAAGGCGGCCATCCAGCGGCAGGCCCAGATCGCGCAGGCGCAGGCGACCCAGCTGTCGGTCGAGGCGGAGCAGGTGGCGGCGCGGAACCAGGCGGAGTACGCGCGGCAGACCGCGGTGGTCAGGGCGGAGTACTCGGCGGAGGTGGAACGGGCGCAGGCGAAGGCCGCGCAGGCCGGGCCGCTGGCGCAGGCGCACGCCCAGCAGGAGGTGCTGGCGGCGCAGACGGAGCTGGCCCAGCGGGCGGCTGAGCTGCGCCAGCAGCAACTGGTGGCCGAGATCGTGAAGCCCGCGCAGGCGGAGGCGGAGCGGATCAGGGTGCTGGCCCTGGCCGACGCCGAGCGGATGAAGATCCAGGCCGAGGCAGCCGCTTCGTACGACCGGGTGGCGCTGGACCGGATGCTGATCGACCAGCTCCCGCTGATCGTCAAGGAGGCGGCGGGCGGCCTCGCGGGCGCCAACGTCAACGTACTCAACGGCGCCGACGGGCTGGGCGAGATCGCGGCGGGCCTGGTCGGCCAGGGCCTGACGATCCTGGACTCGGTCAGGCAGAACCTGGGATCGCCGCAGAGCCGTGCCGCCGAGAAGGACGGCGGGCCGAACGGCCGTCCGTCCACCGGACAGATCGAGATCCAGTAGCACCCTCCGGAAGCGGGTTTACGCAAGGCCTCGGCCGCTGAATCGGCCGGGGCCTTCGTGTTGTTCTGCCCCGGAATCGTCGCCCGGCCCGTAAAACTCCCGCCCAAGGCGAGGCAAAGGTCTTGGGCCGTGGCTGTCCGCCCGGATGGGGCTCGGATACGTTCTGGCCATCGCTTGGCTCCGTCACAGCGGATCCATAGATCCACGGGTCTACGCGTGTCACTTGGCATGTCATGCCCATGACATTCGCCATTCATGTTCAACCGAGGAACCGCGCCCGCACCCGCCGAGAACCCCCACTTCCGGCTCTGGCACCGCGACCCGGCCACACCCCGGCCGCCGCGCTGCCGGCCTCGATCAGACGGAGGCGCAACCATGCGTCGTGAACGCATCCGAACGCCCAGACCCAGCCTGCGCAAGGCCCTCACCGCCGCCCTGCCCGCACTCGCGCTGGCGGTCGCCGGGCTGCTGGCCGCCCCGCCCGCCGGTGCGCAGCCGGTGAGCCCGGCCGCCGCCACGACCAGCCACGCCGCGGTCGCCGCCCAGAACGCGAAGGCCCTCACCGCACCGCAGCGCCAAGTCGTGCACTCCACGGGCAAGGCCGGCCAGAAGGTGCCGACCAAGAGCCTGTGCGGTACGACACCCGCCGCCGGCCACGCAGCCTGTTTCGCCCAGCGGCGTACCGACATCGCGCAGAAGCTCGCCGCCGCGATATCCCCTGACGCCACGCCGTCCGGCCTCAGCCCGACCAACCTGCACAGCGCCTACAACCTGCCCTCGACCGGCGGTTCGGGCCTGACCGTGGCGGTCGTCGACGCGTACAACGACCCCAACGCCGCGTCCGACCTGGCCACCTACCGCTCGCAGTACGGCCTGTCGGCCTGCACGGTCGCCAGCGGCTGCTTCAAGCAGGTCAGCCAGACCGGCTCCACCACCTCGCTGCCGACCAACGACACCGGCTGGGCCGGCGAGGAAGCGCTCGACATCGACATGGTCAGCGCCATCTGCCCCAACTGCAACATCATCCTGGTCGAGGCCAGCTCGGCCACCGACTCCGACCTCGGCACCGCCGAGAACGAGGCCGTGGCGCTCGGCGCGAAGTTCGTCTCCAACAGCTGGGGCGGCTCCGAGTCCTCCTCCCAGACCAGTGAGGACACCTCGTACTTCAAGCACCCGGGCGTCGCGATCACCGTCTCCTCCGGTGACTCCGCCTACGGTGCCGAGTACCCGGCGACCTCCCAGTACGTCACCGCCGTCGGCGGCACCGCGCTGAGCACCTCCTCCAGCACCCGCGGCTGGACCGAGTCCGTCTGGAAGACCAGCAGCACCGAGGGCACCGGCTCCGGCTGCTCCTCGTACGACGCCAAGCCGAGCTGGCAGACCGACACGGGCTGCACCAAGCGCATGGAGGCGGACGTCTCCGCCGTCGCCGACCCGGCGACCGGTGTCGCGGTCTACGACACCTACGGCGGCTCCGGCTGGGCGGTCTACGGCGGCACCAGCGCTTCCTCGCCCATCATCGCGGGCGTCTACGCGCTGGCCGGCACCCCGGGCACCAGCGACTACCCGGCGAAGTACCCCTACTCGCACACTTCGAACCTGTACGACGTCACCAGCGGCAACAACGGCAGCTGCTCCACGTCCTACTTCTGCACCGCCGGCACCGGCTACGACGGCCCGACCGGCTGGGGCACCCCCAACGGCACCGCCGCCTTCACCTCCGGCACCAGCACCGGCAACACGGTGACCGTCACCAACCCGGGCAGCCAGTCCACCGCCACCGGCAGCGCGGTCAGCCTCCAGATCTCGGCCAGCGACAGCGCGAGCGCCACGCTCACGTACAGCGCGTCCGGCCTGCCCACCGGGCTGTCGATCAGCAGCTCCACCGGCCTGATCAGCGGCACCGCGAGCACGGCGGGTACGTACAGCACCACCGTCACCGCCACCGACAGCACGGGCGCCACCGGCTCGGCCTCCTTCACCTGGACGGTCAGCACGTCCGGCGGGGGCACCTGCACCTCGGCCCAGCTGCTGGGCAACGCGGGCTTCGAGTCCGGCAACACCACCTGGACCGCGAGCAGTGGCGTCATCACCAACTCCACCAGTGAGGCGGCCCACGGCGGCTCGTACAAGGCCTGGCTGGACGGCTACGGGTCGACGCACACCGACACGCTGTCCCAGTCGGTGACGATTCCCAGTGGTTGCAAGGCCTCGCTGACCTTCTACCTCCACATCGACACCGCCGAGACCACCACCAGCACCGCCTACGACAAGCTCACCGTCACGGCCGGCTCCACGACCCTGGCGACCTACTCCAACCTCAACAAGGCCACCGGCTACGTCCTCAAGACCTTCGACGTCTCCTCGCTGGCCGGCACCACCGCCACCATCAAGTTCAGCGGAGTCGAGGACTCCTCGCTCCAGACCAGCTTCGTCATCGACGACACGGCCCTGACGACCAGCTGACGCACCACCCCACGCGGGCCCCGGCCGTCTCCCCACGGCCGGGGCCCTCGCATGTGGATCCTGATGCGGGTGTGGCACGTCAAACCGGAAAGGAGGCTCACCCATGCGCCGTACGACCCCCCACTCGACCCCCCACCTCACCATCCGCGGAGTACCGCTCGCCGCCCTGGCGGCGTCCGTGCTCCTGCTGGCCGGCTGCGGCTCACAGACCGTCGGCTCCTCCTCGGGCGCCGCTCCCTCACCGCCGGCCTCGCCCTCGGCCGCACCGTCCGCCACGACGAGCGGCGGCGGATGCTCGGCCGAAGTGACCCTCACCGCCAAGGACAACGGCCGTACGGTGTGCGTGACCTCGGGCGGAACGATTCGGCTGACCCTGGACGGCACCACCTCACGCCCCTGGACGGCCGTCGCGGCAACCGGCAGCGCGCTCGAGGCCACCAACGCCGGCATCACCGTCGCGCCCGGCGACGCCGCCTCGGCCTTCCACGCGGTGGCCACCGGCAAGGCCCAGCTCAGCTCCACCCGGCCGCTGTGCGCCCAGGCGCCGGGCAAGATGTCCTGCAAGGGCCTCCAGCTGTGGACCGCCCATGTGACCGTTGCCGCAAGTTGATGCGACGACGGACCACCGGCGGGATGACCCGCCGGTGGTCCGGTCGTCTGCGCGTCTGCGCGTCGTCGCGCCTACGGCGCCTTCGGCAGGCTGTAGACGTGGCCGGGCGTCACGATGCGGGTGATGGCCTGGGCGAAGAGCGTGCTCGGCTCGTAACCCTGGTACGACGTGTCGGAGTTGGAGAGCACCACCAGGCTCGCCTTGGTCTGCGGCAGGTAGACGACCGCGGCCTGGTAGCCGGGCAGCGAGCCGTTGTGGCCGATCCAGCCGTGGTTGTCGAAGATGCCGAGGCCGTAGCCGGTGCCGGGGAAGCCGGTCGGCAGGAAGCGGAGGCGCTGAGCCTGCGTCTTGGCCGACAGCAGGCTGCCGGTGGCCAGGGTGCGAGCCCAGGAGTGGAGGTCGTTGAGGTCCGAGATGATCGCACCGGCCGCCCAGCCCCAGGAGGGGTCCCAGTTGGTGGCGTCGGCGGTCTTCCCGTTCAGCGTCTGGTTGGTGTACCCGTGGGCGTGCGGGGAGGGGAACTCGGCGCCCTTCGGGAAGACGGTGTGCTTCAGATGGGCGGGCTCGAAGACCTCACGCCGCAGGAAGTCACGCAGCGACTGCCCGCTCACCTTCTCGATCGCCAGACCGAGCAGGATGGTGTTGGTGTTGGAGTAGTCGAACTTCGTCCCCGGCTTGAACTTCGCGGGGTGCTTGAACGCGTAGCTCAACAACTGCCGCGGGGTCCAGGGCTTGCGGGGGTTGCTCATGAGGGCCTTGTCGAAGCCCGGGTCCTCCGAGTACGAGAACAGCCCGCTGCGCATCTCGGCCAGCTGCCGCAGGGAGATCTTGGAGCCGCCGGGCACCCCGGAGACGTACCGCGAGATCGGGTCGTCGAGCTTGATCTTGCCCAGGTCCACCAGGCGCAGCAGGCCGGTGATGGTGAAGGTCTTGGTATCGCTTCCGATCCGCATGTTGAGCCGGGGCGACATACGGGCGTGGGTGCGCTTGTCGGCGACGCCGAAGGAGCGGACGTACTGGCCCTTCCCCGGAATCCAGAGCCCGACGGTGACCCCGGGCACGCCGGCCCGGCGCATCACATCGGTGATCGCCTTGTCGAGCTTCTTGCTGACGGAGGGGTCCAGCTGTCGGTGTGCGGCGGTGGGCGCCGCTGCCACGGGGGCGGCGAGCGCTATGGACAGTGAGGTGGCGGCCAGTGCCGCGGCGATCCTGCGCTTCATGTCTGGAACGTAGGTCGGGCGGATCACCGCGGCGACCGGTCAGCCCCTGCTTGCGGCCATCCGTGTGATTACCGGGTCAAAGCCTGCGCTCAGTTGCCGGTGCTGGGCGCCGGGTAACGTCTTCGGAAATTTGCCTCGTGGCTGTGGGGAGTTCGCGTACTCCTGGTGACACTGAGGCCCATGACCGCCATTGATCGTCGTAGATTCATGCAACTGGCCGGTGGCACCGCCGCCATGTCCGTGCTCTCCACGAGCATCGCCCGGGCCGCCGAAATTCCGGCGAACCGCCGTACCGGCAGCCTGCGGGACGTGGAGCACATCGTTGTCCTGATGCAGGAGAACCGTTCCTTCGACCACTACTTCGGCTCGCTGCGCGGCGTACGCGGTTTCGGCGACCCCCGTACGGTGACGCTGCCCAGCGGCAAGCCGGTCTGGTACCAGTCCGACGGCACGAAGGACGTCCTGCCCTTCCACCCCACCGCGAACGACCTGGGCCTGCAGTTCATTCAGGACCTCCCGCACGGCTGGAACGACGGCCATGCCGCCTTCAACCAGGGCAAGTACGACAAGTGGGTGCCGTCGAAGTCCGCGACGACGATGGCCCATCTGACGCGTGACGACATCCCGTTCCACTACGCGCTGGCCGACGCCTTCACGATCTGCGACGCCTACCACTGCTCCTTCATCGGCTCCACGGACCCCAACCGCTACTACATGTGGACCGGTTACACGGGCAACGACGGCACCGGCGGCGGCCCGGTGCTCGGCAACGACGAGGCCGGCTACTCGTGGACGACCTACCCCGAGCGCCTGGAGAAGGCCGGGGTCTCCTGGAAGATCTACCAGGACATCGGCGACGGCCTCGACGCGAACGGCTCCTGGGGCTGGATCCCGGACGCCTACCGGGGCAACTACGGCGACAACTCGCTGCTGTACTTCGACCAGTACCGCAACGCCAAGCCCGGCGACCCGCTCTACGACAAGGCCCGCACCGGCACGAACGCCAAGGCGGGCGACGGCTTCTTCGACATCCTCAAGGCGGATGTGAAGGGCGGCAAGCTCCCGCAGGTCTCCTGGATCGCCGCCCCCGAGGCCTTCACCGAGCACCCGAACTGGCCGGCGAACTACGGCGCCTGGTACATCTCCCAGGTCCTGGACGCGCTGACGGCGGACCCCGAGGTGTGGAGCAAGACCGCCCTGTTCGTCACCTACGACGAGAACGACGGCTTCTTCGACCACATCGTGCCGCCGCACCCGCAGTCCGGCCGCTCGACCGTCGACCTCACCGACGAGCTCTTCACCCCCTCCGGATCCGACACCCATGTCGCCGGGCCCTACGGTCTCGGCCTGCGGGTCCCGATGATCGTCGTGTCCCCGTGGAGCAAGGGCGGCTGGGTCAACTCCCAGGTCTCCGACCACACCTCCATCATCCGCTTCATCGAGAGCCGCTTCGGCGTCCACGAGCCCAACATCTCGGCCTGGCGGCGCGCGGTCTGCGGTGACCTGACCTCGGCCTTCGACTTCGCCAAGACCGACACGAAGGTCCCCGCGCTGCCCGACACCAGCGGCTACCTCCCGCCGGACGGCGACCGCCACCCCGACTACGTCCCGACGCCCCCGGCGAACCCGACGCTGCCCCGGCAGGAAGCGGGCCAACGCCCCACCCGCCCCCTGCCGTACGACCTCGCCGCCGACGGCGTCGTCACCGCCGCCGGCCACCTGTCGGTCACCTTCACCAACCCCGGCGCAGCGGGCGCCACCTTCCACGTCGTCTCCACGACCGACCCCGCCGGCCCCTGGACCTACACGGTCGAGCCCGGGCGCCGGCTGTCCGGCGACTGGACTATCAGCGGGGCGTACGACTTCTCCGCGCACGGCCCCAACGGCTTCCTGCGGCAGCTGAAGGGCCACACCCCCGGCCCGGAGGTCTCCGCCTGCCATGAAGGCGACCAGCAGCGGGTCCGCCTGGTCCTCACCAACGACGGCCCCGCCACCGTCCGCCTCACCGTCACCGACGGCTACGGCAAGGAGCGCCCCGCCACCTACCGCCTCCGCCCCGGTGCCCGCGTCGTCCACAGCGCGCACACCACCGGCAGCCACGGCTGGTACGACCTCTCGGTGACCTCGGACCACGACGCGGCCTTCCTCCGCCGGCTGGCCGGCCACGTCGAGACGGGCGGGGCCGGCCTGAGCGACCCGTCGTTCTGAGCCGTCGCCGCCGGGCGAAAGCTCACCCGGACAGCCCGAGGAGCCTGGGGAGCTCCGCGGCGGCGATTCCGGGGCCCGTCGGACCGGGGATGGTCAGGGCGGGCCTCGGATGGTGCCGGAGCAGGGCGGACTCCTGGTAGCGCCGGCAGTCGCGGTGCCAGTTGAGGATGCCGGCCATCCAGTCCTGCAGCTCCAGCACATAGCCGTCGAGGATCCGCCGGGCCTCGGCGCCGAGGTCGAAGTCGTCGTAGAGGACCGGCAGTTCGTGCGCGGCGACGTGCTCGAACTGCCGCATGCGGGAGGTCATGAGGTCGTCGATGACGGCGAGGGCGGTGGGGTAGTCGCAGTCGAAGAAGTTCTGGACGACGAGGATCCCGTTGTGCACCTCGCCCTCGAACTCGATCTCCTTCTGGTACGAGAAGCAGTCGTTGAGCAGGCACGCGTAGTCGGCGGCGGCGTTCTCCAGGGACTGGAGGGGGCCGCTGCTGTAGATCTCGTCCGGGACCTGCCGGCCGTGGCCGATGCGGGACAGGCTCATGGTGAGGTCGGAGCCGAAGGTCTTACGGCGCATCTCGATGTAGTCGACCGGGTCGGGGATGCGGTTCTGGGCCTGGTTGGTGAGCTCCCAGAGCCAGCCCTCGGTCATGCTCTCGACGGCGGCACGGAACGAGCGGCGGGCGCCCTCCTCCATCGGGTCGGCGGTGCGGGTCCAGAGGTCGGCGAGGCCGCGCTCCATCGCGTTGGCCGGGGCGAGGGTGAAGTGGCCGTCGACCGGCATGAAGGCCGACAGCCGGTCGTTGCGGAGCTTCGCCCCGGCCAGGTCGCGGCGGTGGCCGAAGACGACGGGGTAGTAGTCGTCGCCGTACGTGCCCCAGGCCAGCCAGGCCGACGACAGGTCGAGCTCGGCGGGGGTGGCGTCCGGGTCGAGCCCGGCGGAGCAGAGCGGCAGGTCGTAGTCGATGATCTTGCCCTCGTCCCAGATCCCCTCTTCGAGGATGCCGACGCCGTGCGCCCAGGCCACCACATTGCGGCGGGCCTCCTCCAGGTGCGGGCTGAGGGTGACCGGGAAGGGCATGGAGAAGTCGGGCAGCCGGGACGGGCCCACCCGCTGGAAGGGCACGTGGGTGAAGCCGCGCAGCCGGGCGGTTTCGGCGCGGGCGGTGGTGAGCTTGAGGTTCGCCGCCGAGATGCCGATGCCGCTGGGCCCACGCAGGGCGACCGTCCCGCCGCCGGCCGTGCCACCGCCGTTCATGTACCGGCTGGAGCGCATGTGCCACTCCAGGCCGCCGGACTGCCAGTCCTGCAGCCCCTTGACGTACGCCAGGACGTCCGCGCAGGACCGCGGGTCGAGTCCGGTCTCCACGAAGAGCGGCGGCAGTTCGGTGAGCGTGGTGTTCTCGAACTGCTGGAGGCGCGAGGTGCGCAGGTCGTTGACGGCCTCGGCGGCCTGCTGCGTGGTGCAGTCCAGGAAGGTCTCCAGGACGAGTACGCCGTTGCTGTTCTCGCCCTCGTCCTCGACCTCACGCTGGTACGAGAACAGGTCGTTGCACAGGTGGACGCCGTCGGAGAAGGCGTCCCGCAGCACCCGCATCGGCCGGGACGCGGCGATCACGTCGGGGACCTCGGCCCCGACCGCGTACTCGACGAGTCCGGCGGACCAGGGCGCTCCGCCGACCTTGCGGCGCATCTCGATGTACTCCACCGGATTGGGAATCCGGTGCGCATTCATGTTGGACAGCTCCCACAGCGATTCGTTGAGCAGATTCTCGGTGCTCTCGATGAACCGCTCCCGCCATTCCATGGACATCGCCGGCACGGTCCGCGCCCACAGGTCCGCGAGCCCCGCCTCGACGGGATTGGTGGGCTCGGGAACACCGGCCGCGTCCAGGTCCCTGGGCATGAAGGCGGGCAGCCGGTCGAGATAGGCTTTACCGCCTTCGCGGTCCTGGGTTCGTTTGAAGAGCTCCAGGAAATGGTCGTCGAAGAAGAAGACCCACACATACCAGTCGGTCACGAGCGAGAGCGCGGGTCCGTCGCAGTCCGGGTGGGTGTAGGAGCAGAGGAGGGCGTAGTCATGGGAATCGAGATCCTTCTCCTCCCAGATGCCCGAGCCTTCGAGCATCCCCATCCCGCGCGCCCATTCCCGGGAATGGGCCCGCGCCTCCTCCAGGTGGGGGTTCAGTCGGGCCGGATACGGCGTGTAGAACTCAGGTAGATCAAAAGGCTGTTGCTGCACAGGTCAGGACTACCCGGGGTCACAAACGGCTATCCCGGTCCCGAAATGGTCATATCAGTACATAAAAAGTGGAGGCGCGATGGCCAGGACGTTGACGAACTGGGCGGGCAACGTCGAGTTCGAGGCGCGGCGGCTGCACCGCCCGGCCACGGTGGCCGAGCTGCGCACCCTCGTCGCCGCGAACGACCGCGTGCGGGCGCTCGGCGCCGGCCACTCCTTCAACCGGATCGCCGACACCCCGGGCGTCCTGGTCAGCCTCGACGACCTGCTGCCGTGCGTCATCGACGTCGACCCCGGCCGCCGTACGGTCCGGGTGGGCGGCGGCGTACGGCTGGCCGAGCTGTGCGCGGAGCTGCGGCGCCACGGGCTGGCGCTGCCCAATCTGCCGTCCACGCCGCACTTCTCCGTCGCCGGCGCGGTCGCCACCGGCACCCACGGCTCGGGGGACGGCAACGGCACGCTGGCCGCCGGCGTCAGCTCCGTGGAGCTGATCACGGCGGACGGCTCCCAGGTCGTCCTCTCGCGGGGGGAGGAGGACTTCGAGGGCGCGGTGACCTCGCTGGGCGCGCTCGGGATCGTCGAGGCGCTCACCTTCGACCTGCGGCCCGGCTTCGAGGTCGAGCAGTACGTGTACGAAGGGCTGCCCTGGTCCGCGCTGGTCGACCACCTCGACGGCATCTACTCGGCCGCGTACAGCGTCAGCGCCTTCACCGACTGGGACGGCTCGCTGCGGCTGTGGGCCAAGCGCCGCACCGGCGACCCCCTCCCCGACCTCACCTGGACCGGCGCCCGGCCCGCCGACGGCCCGCGCCATCCCATCGACGGCATGCCCGTCGCCAACGCCACCGAGCAACTCGGCGTCCCCGGGCCCTGGGACGAACGGCTCCCGCACTTCCGCGCCGGCTTCATGCCCAGCGTCGGCGACGAGCTGCAGTCCGAGTACTTCGTGCCGCGCGCCGACGCCGCCGAGGCCGTGAAGGCGCTGCGCGAGCTGCGGGCGTTCATCTCCCCGGTGCTCCAGGTCGGCGAGATACGATCCGTCGCCGCGGACACCGCCTGGCTCAGCCCCAGCCACGGCCGCGACAGCATCGCCTTCCACTTCACCTGGATCGCCGACCCGCCCGCCGTCGCCCCCGTCCTCCTCCGCATCGAAGCGGCCCTCGCCCCCTTCGGCGTCCGCCCGCACTGGGGCAAGCTCTCCTCCATGGACCCGGGCACGGTGGCGGCCTCGTACGAGCACGCGCCCCGCTTCCGCGAGCTGCTGGGACGGCTCGACCCGGCGGGCACCTTCCGGAACGAGCTGATCGACAGCTACTTCCCCAGCGACTTGTAGAAGAAGGTGCAGGGCTGCAGCACACCGGCCGGATCAGCCGCGTAGTCCGGCACGACCGCCATCTCGGTCCAGCCCGCCGAGCGGTACAGGCGCTCGGCCGGGCCGCCGGCCTCCGTGTCCAGGAGCAGCAGCCTCACCCCGGCCTCGGCGGCGGCCTGCTCCGCCACGGCCAGCAGCTCACGCCCGAGCCCCTGCCCCCGGGCCTGCCGGTGGACGATCAGCTTCGCGATCTGGGCGCGGTGCCGCCCGTTGGGCTTGCCCTCGGGAGCCAGGGTCACGGTGCCGGTGAGCCGCCCGCCGCTACGGGCCGCCCAGATCAGCAAGCGGCCCTCGGCGACGGCGGGGGCCAGGTCCTCCCACCAGGCGGCGGCCGCGTCATGGCCGAAGGGGGAGAGGAAGCCGAGCGAGGAGCCGCTTTCCACGGCGTCCACGAGCAGGTCGGCCAGTTCCTTGGCGGAGGTCAGTAGTTCTTTGGCGGAGAGCCGGCTGATCGTGGGCACGGAGGCGATTCCCTTCACGGCGGTACGACTCACGGCGGTACGACTCACGGCAGGACGACTCACGGCAGTACGACAAAGACCGCGTAGCGGACCGGCTCCGGCCCCGGGCACTCGAAGCGCGTCCCGCCCCACAACCGGAACCGCAGGCAGTCCCCCTGCCCCAGCGCGTACGCCTCGCCCTGCACCGTCAGGCCGAGCGACCCCTCCAGCACCCAGATGTGCTGCTCAAGCCCCGGCACGGGCGGTGCGTCGTAACTGATCACCGCCCCCGGCCGCAGCACCCCCTCGACGACCTCGCCCCGCAGCCCCGCGTGCGGCGCGGACACGGATCGGCGTACGAAGCCGGACTCGGCGTCCGTCCACACCATCTGGTCGGCCGCGCACACCAGTTGGGCGGGCTGCGCCTCGACCTCGCTGAGCAGGCGTGACATCGTCAGCCCATAGGCCGAGCAGAGTCGGCCGAGCAGGGCGGCGGTCGGGCTGATCTCGGCCCGCTCCAGCCTCGACAGCGTCGACCGGCTCACGGCGGTGCGGTGGGCGAGGTCGTCCAGGGACCAGTCGTGCTCCGCGCGGAGCTCCGCGAGGCGGGCGGCGAGGCGCGCGTCGACGTCGTCTCTCATATCCGGGATTCTATCCCGGATATGAGAGACGACAGGGGTCTTGTTCGTCTCGGCGTCAGCGCGTCAGGACTGCTGTTGCTGCCGGCTCGACGGACGCAGTCCCAGCGGCGCGGCGATCTCCTCGGCCATGACCTTGCCGGCCTCCTCGGCCAGCCTCTCCTCGTCGCCGCTGTTGTCGTCCGTGTCGAGGCCGTCCAGCGCGTCGAGCGGGCTGTCGAGCCGCACATGGGCGACCAGCGACTGCAGGGCGCGCAGCGAAGCGGACGCCGTGGGGCCCCAGTTGGAGAGGTACGAGAACTGCCACCACCACAGCGCCTCGGTGACCCGGCCGGCCCGGAAATGGGCCAGGCCGTGCGAGAGGTCGGTGACGACGTCGGCCAGGTCGTCCGAGATGCGGCAGGCGACCGGGGTCGAGCGCGGGACGTACGGGTCGAAGACCTCGGAGTAGACGTCGATCGGCTCCAGCAGCACCGCCAGGCGCTCGCGCAGCTCGTCGGCATCGGGCTCGGGACCGATGTCGGGCTCGTAGCGCTCGTCCGGGAGGATGTCCTCGTGCGCGCCGAGACGGCCGCCGGCCAGCAGGAGCTGGGAGATCTCGAGCAGCAGGTAGGGCACCGCACTGTCGGGGTCGTCGCCCTTGGCCACCTCGCGGACCGAGAGGATGAAGCTCTCGATCTGGTCGGAGATCTGGACAGCGAAGTCGTTGGGATCCAGCGCGTTGTCAGACATCAAGCAGTCGCCTTCCTTCAAAGGCCCGACCGAGCGTGACCTCGTCGGCATACTCAAGGTCGCCGCCCACCGGCAGGCCACTGGCGAGACGGGTGACCTTCAGCCCCATGGGCTTGACCATGCGGGCGAGGTACGTCGCTGTCGCCTCGCCCTCCAGATTCGGGTCGGTGGCCAGGATCAACTCGGTTACGGTGCCGTCGGCGAGCCGGGCCAGCAACTCCCGTATCCGCAGGTCGTCCGGGCCGACGCCCTCGATGGGGCTGATGGCGCCGCCGAGGACGTGGTACTTGCCGCGGAACTCACGGGTGCGCTCGACCGCGACGACGTCCTTGGACTCCTCGACCACGCAGATGACCGCCGGATCGCGTCGCGGGTCGCGGCAGACCCGGCACAGATCGGCCTCGGCGACATTGCCGCACGTCGCGCAGAATCGGACCTTGGCCTTGACCTCGGAGAGGACGTGCGCCAGCCGGCGTACGTCCGCGGGGTCGGCCTGGAGGATATGGAAGGCGATCCGCTGCGCGCTCTTGGGACCCACGCCGGGCAGCCTGCCCAGTTCGTCGATCAGGTCCTGAACCACGCCTTCGTACACCGTCGGTACGCCTTTCCGGACTTCTCGGAACTTCTCAGAACGGCAGGCCGGGCATGCCGCCCAACCCCTGGGCGAGCGGGCCGAGCTTCTGCTGCTGAAGCTCCTGCGCGCTCGCGTTGGCATTGTGCACGGCGGCGACGACCAGATCGGCCAGCGTCTCCGTGTCCTCAGGATCGACTGCCTCGGGGTGGATGACCAGCCCCCGGAGCTCACCGGCTCCGGTCACCGTCGCCTTCACCAGGCCGCCGCCCGCGCTTCCCTCGACCTCGGTCTCGGCCAGCTCCTGCTGGGCCGCGGCAAGGTCCTCCTGCATCTTCTGCGCCTGCTTCAGCAGCTGCTGCATGTTGGGCTGGCCACCACCGGGGATCACGGTCTCGCTCCTGCCGTACGACAACGATGTGCGGGTAGGGCGAGCCTACGTGTTCCCAAGCCGGTGCGCCCTACACCCCAGGGAGGAGAACGGAGGTTCTAGGACCTGTCCGGGCCCAGGCCCCTAGTCGTTCGAGATCTCCTCGATCACGGTCGCCCCCAGCTCACGTACGAACAGGTCGTGACCGCTCAGCGCGGTGTCGTCGAGGTCCGGATCGTCGTCCTCCGGGATGTCGTCCTCGATCGGCGGCGGCTCCGGGGTGTCCTGCCGGGGCGCGGCGGCCGCTGTCCGTGGCGTGGGCGGCGGCGGGGCCTGCGCCTGCGCCTGGGGTGGCGGGCTGTACTGCGGCTGCTGCTGGGGCGGCGGCTGTACGGGGGCGGGGCGGGACGACGGGGCGTTGCCGCCTCCTCCTCCGCCACCGGCTCCGCCTGAGGGGTCGACGATCGCCTCTACGCGCCACTGCACGCCCAGCGCGTCGCTGATGGCCTGCTTCAGCACGTCCTCGCTGCCGCCGCTGACGAAGCTGTCCCGCGCCCCGGGGTTGGCGAAGCCGACCTGCAGCGTCGTGCCGTCGAAGCCCACGACCTGGGCGTTCTGGCTGAGGAGTATCCAGGTGAAGCGGCGCCGGTTCTTCACCGCGTCCAGGATCTGCGGCCACATCTGCCGTACGCGGGAGGCGTCGCCCCCTGCGGCAGCCGGCGCCGCCTGCGGGGTGGGCGCGGAGGCAGGTGCGGGGGCCTGGGCCGGCGCCGGCCCAGGGGCCTGGGCGCGGGCCGCGGGGGCTTCGGCGGGGCTCGCCGTGGGCCACGCACCGGGGCGCCGGCCGGCGGGGGCGGGCTCCACGGGGGCCGGTGCCGGGGCAGGCGCGGGGGCCGGTGCCGGAGCCGCTGCCTGGACCGGGGCGGGCGCCTGTGCCGGAGCCGGTGCCGGCGCGGGTGGGGGCGTGAAAACGGGGGCCGGCGCCGGAGCCGGGGCCGCCGCCGCGAAACCGCCCGCGGACGCGCTCCGCTCAAGCCTGTCGAGCCGGGCCTGCACCGACCGCTCGTCGCCGTACGCGGCCGGCAGCAGCACCCGTGCGCAGATCAGCTCCAACTGCAGCCTCGGCGAGGTCGCCCCCCGCATCTCCGTGAGCCCCGTATTGACCAGGTCGGCCGCCCTGCTCAGCTCGGCCGCACCGAACACCGACGCCTGGGCCTGCATCCGCTCCACGACGTCCGCCGGGGCGTCGATCAGCCCCTTCTCCAACGCGTCCGGCACCGCTGCAAGGATCACCAGATCCCGCAGCCGCTCCAACAGGTCGGCGACGAACCGCCGTGGGTCGTTCCCGCCCTCGATGACCCGGTCGACCACCTCGAAGGCCGCCGCACCGTCCCCCGCCGCGAAGGCGTCCATCACGTCGTCCAGCAGCGCTGCATCCGTGTAACCGAGCAGCGACGTGGCCATGGCATACGTGACGCCGTCCTCGCCCGCCCCCGCCAGCAGCTGGTCCATCACCGACATCGAGTCACGCACCGACCCCGCCCCGGCCCGTACCACCAGCGGATAGACCCCGGCCTCGACCGGAATCGCCTCCCGCTCACACACCTCGGCCAGGTAGTCGCGCAGCGTGCCCGGCGGCACCAGCCGGAACGGATAGTGGTGCGTCCGCGACCTGATCGTCCCGATGACCTTCTCGGGCTCCGTCGTCGCGAAGATGAACTTCAGATGCTCCGGCGGCTCCTCGACCACCTTCAGCAGGGCGTTGAACCCCGCCGACGTGACCATGTGCGCCTCGTCGATGATGTAGATCTTGTACCGGCTGCCTGCCGGCCCGAAGAACGCCTTCTCCCGCAGATCACGCGCGTCGTCCACACCACCATGCGACGCCGCGTCGATCTCGATCACATCGATCGACCCCGGCCCGTTCCGCGCCAGGTCCCTGCACGACTGGCACTCACCGCACGGCGTCGGCGTCGGCCCCTCCTCGCAGTTCAGACACCGAGCCAGAATCCGCGCACTCGTCGTCTTGCCACACCCACGCGGACCACTGAACAGATACGCGTGATTCACCCGGTTGTTCCGCAGTGCCTGCTGCAACGGGTCAGTGACGTGCTCCTGCCCGATGACCTCGGCGAAGGACTCGGGACGGTAGCGGCGGTACAGAGCGAGGGACACGCATACGACGATATCGGGCCCCACTGACACTCGGAGCCACGTCCGGCCTCGGTCGGCGAGGTCGGCCGGGGTCCAGCCGGTTCCAGGAATCAGCGGGGCCTGGCGGGCCTCACGGGCTTGGCGACGGGGGTGGCGGCCTTGGCGGCTCGTTTCATTTCCTGTTTGTGGGCGCGGACCTTGTCCAGGGAGTCGGGGCCGGTGATGTCGGCGACGGAGCGGTAGGAGCCGTCCTCGCCGTAGGGTCCGGCGGCTTCGCGCCAGCCGGGCGGGCGGACGCCGAGGCGTTTGCCGAGGAGGGCGAGGAAGATGCGGGCCTTCTGCTCGCCGAAGCCGGGGAGGTCCTTGAGGCGGTCGAGGAGTTCCCGGCCGGAGGGGGCGTCGCGCCAGATCGCCTCGGCGTCGCCGTTGTAGTGCTCGACCAGGTACTGGGAGAGCTGCTGGACGCGCTTGGCCATGGAGCCGGGGTAGCGGTGGACGGCGGGCTTGGCGGCCAGGAGGGCGGCGAAGTCGTCGGGGTCGTACGAGGCGATCGCGTGGGCGTCGAGATCGTCGCTGCCCATGCGCTGGGCGATGGCGTGCGGGCCGGAGAAGGCCCACTCCATGGGGACCTGCTGGTCAAGGAGCATGCCGGTCAGAAGGGCCAGCGGGCTGCGCCCGAGCAGCTCGTCGGCCTCCGGCTGCTGGGAGAGCCGAAGTTTGGTGTCCATAACCGGAATGCTTCCGTCCTGGGGGTCGCGGGGCAACTCGCGGGCTGACGGATCCGGACCCGTGACGTCAGCCACACCATGCGTGCCGCACGCCTCGCCGGGGCAGGGCTTCAGCTCATGACGTGGGCCGCGCGTCTCAGCATGTGGTAGTGCACGGACGCTGTGAGCCCGCTCGTTAGACTGAACCGTCTGCAGCCCCCTTGTGGGGTCTGGGGACGGACCCCCGGAAGACACTTTTGAGGAGCGCACGTGGGCCTTGTCGTGCAGAAGTACGGCGGCTCCTCCGTCGCCGATGCCGAAGGCATCAAGCGCGTCGCCAAGCGGATCGTCGATGCCAAGAAGAGCGGCCACCAGGTGGTCGTCGTGGTGTCGGCGATGGGTGACACGACGGATGAGCTGATCGACCTCGCCGAGCAGGTATCCCCGATTCCTGCCGGGCGCGAGTTCGACATGCTGCTGACCGCCGGAGAGCGGATCGCCATGGCGTTGCTGGCGATGGCGATCAAAAACCTGGGCCACGAGGCCCAGTCGTTCACCGGCAGCCAGGCGGGTGTCATCACCGACTCGGTCCACAACAAAGCGCGCATCATCGATGTCACGCCGGGCCGTATCCGCACCGCCCTCGACCAGGGCAACATCGCGATCGTGGCCGGCTTCCAGGGCGTGAGCCAGGACAGCAAGGACATCACGACGCTCGGCCGGGGTGGCTCGGACACCACGGCCGTCGCGCTCGCGGCGGCGCTGAAGGCCGAGGTGTGCGAGATCTACACCGACGTGGACGGCGTGTTCACCGCCGATCCCCGCGTGGTGAAGAAGGCCCGGAAGATCGAGTGGATCTCCTCCGAGGACATGCTGGAGCTGGCCAGCTCCGGCTCGAAGGTGCTGCTGCACCGCTGCGTGGAGTACGCACGCCGTTACAACATCCCGATCCATGTCCGGTCGTCGTTCTCCGGCCTCAAGGGCACCTGGGTCAGCAACGAGCCGCGAGAGGACCAGAACGTGGAGCACGCGATCATCTCCGGAGTCGCTCACGACACGTCCGAGGCCAAGGTCACGGTCGTCGGGGTGCCGGACAAGCCGGGCGAGGCAGCCGTGATCTTCCGCGCGATCGCGGATGCGGAGATCAACATCGACATGGTCGTGCAGAACGTCTCGGCCGCCGCCACCGGCCTGACCGACATCTCCTTCACCCTCCCCAAGAACGAGGGCCCGAAGGCGATCGAGGCCCTGAAGAAGGCCCGTACGCTCATCGGCTTCGAGTCGCTGCGCTACGACGACCAGATCGCGAAGATCTCGCTCGTCGGCGCCGGCATGAAGACCAACCCGGGCGTCACGGCGCAGTTCTTCGAGGCGCTGTCGAACGCGGGCGTGAACATCGAGCTGATCTCGACCTCCGAGATCCGGATCTCGGTCGTCACGCGCGCCGATGACGTCAAGGAGGCCGTGCAGGCGGTGCACACCGCCTTCGGCCTGGACAGCGACAGCGACGAGGCCGTGGTCTACGGCGGCACCGGTCGCTGATCCGACCTGCCTCTCCCCAATGTGACGAAGTCGCTGGTCTGGACCACTTGATCACGAAGCCGTCAGCGTCAGACAATTTCGCTCCCTGTGTGCTGCAACCGGCAGCCCGCAGGGAGCGTCTTTGTGTCAGCGCACTACGCCGGCTGGAAGAGCGCCAGGCATAAGGGGCATTGGGGAAAGAGTTGGTACGCATGGGGATTTTTGCTACACCGCCAAAAACGGTGCCTAGCGCGTACAACCCTGACGGGGGGCAGCGTGTCCAACAGGCGTGGCAGAGGCACTTGGGGCACTTGGCATCGACGCGGCGTTCGGGCGGACCGGCATCGCGGCTCCCGTGCGACCGCACACGCGGCGGCCGGGCGGCAGCGGCCGTGCACCCGGCGGCATGCCGGTGATCGCGCCGTGGCCTGTCGTCAAGGCGCCCTCAGACCACGGGGATGCTGACGCAGCGATGTCAGTCGGAACCACCGTCGACCACCTCACCGAGACCTACCGGGCGCACTACCGCTCGCTGCTCGGACTCGCCGCACTGCTGCTCGACGACACCGCCTCCTGCGAGGACGTCGTCCAGGAGGCGTTCATCCGCGTCCACTCGGCGCGCAACCGGGTCCGCGACCCGGAGAAGACGCTCGCCTACCTCCGGCAGACCGTGGTCAACCTCTCCCGCTCCGCGCTGCGTCGCCGCATCCTCGGGCTTCGGCTGCTGTCCAAGCCGATGCCCGACATGGCCAGCGCCGAGGAGGGCGCGTACGAGATCCTCGAACGCGACCAGTTGAAGGCCGCCATGCGCAAACTGCAGCGCCGGCAGCGCGAAGTGCTCGTCCTGCGCTACTTCGCGGACATGACCGAAGCCCAGGTCGCCGAGACCCTCGGCATTTCCATAGGCTCGGTAAAGGCGTACGGCTCGCGCGGTCTCGCGGCGCTTCGCGTCGCAATGGAGGCCCCGGCATGATCATCCCCGACTCCCCTCATGG
This sequence comes from Streptomyces sp. NPDC059373, assembly GCF_042751495.1. Classification (NCBI taxonomy): domain Bacteria; kingdom Bacillati; phylum Actinomycetota; class Actinomycetes; order Kitasatosporales; family Streptomycetaceae; genus Streptomyces; species Streptomyces sp. NPDC059373. Next base: position 660,373 of record NZ_JBHYXC010000002.1, read on the forward strand.
CATGGATCCAAAGAACCGAGCACACATCCCTGACGACGACAACGCGCTGAAGATCGGTTACGAGGACGATCTGAACCCGGAAGAACTGGCCCTGCGCCGGCTCCTCCACGACGCCGTACAGGACATCGAGCCCCGACCCGAAACGCTGAACCACCTGCGACGCGCGGTCCCGGCCCGCCGGGCGCACCGCAGGCAGCTCCTGGTCGGCGCGGCCGCCGCCTGCCTGCTCGCGATCGCCGCCGTACCGGCCGCCCTGCACGCCGCCAACAGCGCGGACTCGGACAACCCGAACCCGGCCAACGCCTCCAGCTCCCACGACAACGGCGGCACCAACGGCAAGACCGGTGGCGACACGGCGTCCGTCAAGCCGAACGACTCCGCATCCGGCGGCAAGAAGGGCGGCGGCGCCGGCAGCAGCGCGTCCTCGGGCAAGCCCGGCAAGGCCGCCACCAGCAGCACCGACCCCTCGCAGACCCTGGCCGCCAACGCCCCGAGCTGTACGGCGGCCGACCTCGGCAACCCGCTCGGGACCACCGGCACCGCCGACTCCAGCGGCCAGGTCAGCGGCTACTTCCAGGTCGCCAACATCTCCTCCGGCCCCTGCACGGTCGACGGCGGCGGCAGCGTCAGCTTCACCGCCCAGGGCAGCGCGCAGTCCTCCGGGATCGCCGTGGTCGACCACACCGCGGGCGACGGCACCTCGCTGCCCGACTCGTCGGGGGCGACGCTGATCCTCAAGGCCGGGGAGTCCTTCCAGGTGCGGTTCACCTGGGTGCCGGCCAGTGGCGGCGGCACGTCCGGCTGCGAGACGGCCAGTACCCCGACGCCCACGCCCACCCCCTCCGACGGCAGCTCCAGCTCCAGCTCGAGCGGTACGACGACGGGCGACGGCGGCACCACCACGTCCCTCGACTCGGCCTCCGACGACTCCTCGGCCAGCATCCTGCTGACCTACACCCCGGAGGCGGGCGGCCCGGCCCCCGCCACCACCATCAGCAACGCGTGCGCCGGCACCGTCTACAAGACCGGCGCGATCGCGTCGACGACGTAGGCCTGCGACGTAGAGCGGGGCCTCGGAGCTCGGGGTGGGAGGAGGGTGCGGGGGGCGGGTCCGGGGGACGGACCCGCCCCCCGTACCGTTGAGGGGTGTACCGGTTCCTGCTGACCCCGCGCTGGCTCGCCGGCCATCTCTTCGTGGTGCTGGCCGTCATCTTCTGCGTCTTCATGGGCAGCTGGCAGCTCAGCCGCTTCGAGTCCCGCGTCGAGAGCCAACGCACGGCTGAGAAGGACACCAAGAGCGCCGCGGCGGCCCGGCCCGTCTCCCTGACCAAGCTGCTCCCCGGCACCAAGTCCCAGGTCACCACCGTCACTTCGGGCCGCGAGGTCACCGCCACCGGCCGCTACGACACCGCCCACCAGCTGCTCGTCCCCGAGCGCGTCCTGGACGGCCGCACCGGCTTCTACGTTCTGACCCCGCTGCGGGTGAACGGCGGCGCCGCCCTGCCCGTCGTACGGGGCTGGCTCCCCGGCAAGGCCTCGGCAGCGGCCGTACCCGCCGCCCCCGAGGGCGAGGTCACCGTCACCGGCGCCCTCCAGGCTCCCGAGACCACCTCCACCGACGGCGTGATCTCCACCGGCGGCCTGCCCGAGGGCCAGCTCGGCATGATCAGCGCCGCGTCGCTGGTCAACCTCGTCCCGTACGACGTCTACAGCGCCTGGATCACCCAGACCGATGCCACGGCTCCCCTGAAGGCCGTCCCGCCGACCGCCCCCGCGAACACCGGACTCGACCTCAAGGCCTTCCAGAACCTCGGCTACACGGGCGAGTGGTTCGTCTTCGCGGGCTTCGTCGTCTTCATGTGGTTCCGGCTCTTCCGCCGGGAGGCGGAGGCCCAGCGCGACGCCGCGCTGGGCCTGCCGCCGGAGTCAGTCACCCAGGCCGAGGTGCCGCCGCGCGAAGCCGAGCTCAAGTCGTAGCTGCTTGATCCGCTCCTCGACGACGAGCGAGCCGTGCCCCGCGTCGTAGCGGTAGACCTGGTGCACCTTGCCCAGGCCCTCCAGCCGCTCGACGTAGTTGTCGATCTGCTGGATCGGGCAGCGCGGGTCGTTCATGCCGGCGCTGATGTAGACCGGCGCCTTGACCTGCCCGACGTACGTGATCGGCGACGACGCCTCGTACCGGTCGGGTACGTCCTCCGGGGAGCCGCCGAAGAGGGTGCGGTCCATCGCCTTCAGGGCCTCCATCTCGTCGTGGTAGGCCGTGACGTAGTCCGCGACCGGCACGGCGGCGAGCCCGACCGCCCAGGCGTCCGGCTCGGTGCCGAGGCCGAGGAGGGTGAGGAAGCCGCCCCAGGAGCCGCCGGACAGCACGAGCTTCGCCGGGTCGGCGAGGCCGGAGTCCACGGCCCATTCACGCACCGCCGCGATGTCCTCCAGCTCGATCAGGCCGACCCGGTGCTTGAGGGCGTCGGTCCACTCGCGGCCGTACCCGGTCGAGCCCCGGTAGTTGACCCGTACGACCGCGAAACCGTGGTCCAGCCAGGCGGCGGGCCCGGCCGCGAAGGCGTCCGAGTCGTGCCACGTCGGGCCGCCGTGGATCTCGAAGACGGTCGGGAACGGGCCGTCCCCGGTCCCGGGCCGCTGTACGAGGGCGTGCACCCGCCCGCCGGGACCCTCGACCCAGACGTCCTCGACGGGAAGGGAACCGGGGGCGTTGAAGCCCGGCGCCTCCAGCACCGTCGCGCCGGTCGTGGACCGCACCTCGGACGGCCGCGCGGCGGAGGACCAGAGGAACTCGACGGTCCCGTCCGGGCGGGCCGTGGCGCCGGACACGGACCCGGCGGGGGTGTCCAGCTTCGTCAGCGTGCCGCTCTCCAGCTCATAGCGGAAGATCTCGCTCCGCGCCTGGTACGAGTGCACCACCAGCAGCGCCGACCCGTCCGGATACCACTCCGCCGCCACATCGCCCGGCAGTTCGATGGCCAGGGGCGTCTCCTCGCCCGTCGCCACGTCCCACACCATCGGCTCCCAGCGCCCGCGCCGCTGGTGCGCCACCAGCAGCCGGGTGTCGCCCGCGACCGGCGCGAAGCCCAGGCACTCCAGACCCAGCTCTTCCTGGCCGCCCCGGCTGTCGTCCAGCTCGGCGACCGTGGAGCCGTCCTTCCTCACCACGCGCAGCGCGGAGTGCATCGCGTCACCGTGCTCGGTGTGCTCGATGACGATCAGCGTCCCGTCCTCCGACAGGTCGCCCACCCCGCCCGACTCCGCGTGCCGGTAGATCTCCACCGGGTCGGCCCCGGGCCGTACGACGTGGATCGTCGTCCCGTCCTCGTCGGTCGACCGCCCCACCACGGCCGTCCCGTCCTTGGCCAGCGCCAGCCCCGCCGGGTACGACGCCTCCAGCCCCGGTGTCGCCTCCTCGTCCGGCCCGCCGCCGAAGGGCTGCCGCACCCACACCCCGAACTCGTCGCCGTCCGTGTCCCGGAACCACCACACCCACTCCCCGTCCGGCGACAGCGTCCCGTCCGACGTCCCGTTCGGCCGGTCCGTCACCTGCCGCTGCGCGCCGGTGGCCCGGTCCCAGGCGTACAGCTCGTACGTCCCCGTCGCGTTCGACACGAACAGGCTGCGGTCGGGCGCGTCCTCCGCCCACTCGGGCAGTCCGACGCGCGGCGCCCGGAAGCGCTTCTCCCACTCCGGCATGTCCGGCGTCGTCGGCGTGACCGGCGTATTGGCTTCGCTGCTGCTGCTCATGCCCTCCATCAAACCTGATCGCGTGCCCGGCCGGTGGCCTGCCTGCCGACCAGATGACGTGGCTCCGGCAGGGCGCCGTCAACGGGCGTGCACGCAGCGGCGATACGGGTGGCCGTCCCGGGGAGGAAGGGGTGCAGCTCGGTGGCGAGGACACGGAGGGCGGCGAGCAGGGAGGCCAGGACGGAGGCGGCGCCGCCGGACCTGGCGGGTTCCCAGGGGCGGGTGTGGTCGAGGGCGCGATTCGCCTCGTCCACGATCGTCCGGAGGGCGGCGGTGGCACGCCGGAAGTCGTACGCCTCCAGGGCGGCGTCGACCAGGCCGGGCACCTCCTGGCAGACGGTGGCCAGGCCGCGCAGGACGTGCGGCGATGCCCCTTCCGGCACCCGGCCGCCCCACAACCGGTGCACCAGGGTGGTGACCCGGTGGACCAGGTTGCCCAGCCCGCCGGCCAGGTCGGCGTCGGCGCGGGCCGTGAGGCGGCCGACGGTGAAGTCGGCGTCGCCCACCCTCGGCACCTCGCTCAGCAGCCACCAGCGGACGGCGTCGGTGCCGTACGCCTCGACCAGGGCGGCCGGGTCGGCCGAGGCCGCGTTGCCACTGGACTTACTGATCTTGGCGCCGTCCACGGTCAGGTAGTCGTGCACCAGGATGTCGCTGGGCACCGGCAGCCCCGCCGACAGCAGGATCGCCGGCCAGTACACGGCGTGGAACCGCAGCACGCCCTTGCCGACCAGGTGGACCCGGCGGCCGCCGTCGTCCGCCGCCCACCAGGGGGCGAACGCGGGGTCCCCGGTGCCGTAGCCGAGGCTCGTGACGTAGTTGCCGAGGGCGTCCCACCAGACGTAGACCACCTGCCCGGGATCGCCGGGCACGGGGATGCCCCAGCCCCGGGCGCGCGCCTGGGAGCGGGAGACGGAGAAGTCCCGCAGGCCGCCGTCAATGAGAGCGAGGACCTCATTACGGCGGGAGGCGGGCTCGATGCGCAGCGCGCCGCTCGTGATCAGCTCGCGCAGCGGTCCGGCGTAGCGGGAGAGCCGGAAGAACCAGTTCTCCTCGGCGACGAGTTGCGCCTCCGTGCCGTGCTCGGGACAGAGACGGCCCTGCGTCAGCTCGTCCGGCGTACAGAACTGCTCGCAGCCGACGCAGTACAGCCCCTCGTACTGCCTGCGGTAGAGATCCCCCGCCGCCGCGCACTGCCGCCACAGCCGTTCCACCCCCACCCGGTGGCGCGGATCGCGGCTGGTGCGGATGAAGTCGTCGTACGACAGGCCGAGCGTCCCGCGCAGCGCCTCGAACTCGGCGGCGTTGCGGTCCACCAGCGCCTGGACCGGCACGCCTTCGGCCTCGGCGGCGAGCACGTTCTTGAGCGAGTTCTCGTCCGTTCCGCTGAGGAAGCGGACCTTGTCGCCACGCCGCCGTCGGTGGCGGGCGAGCACATCCGCCTGCACCAGCTCCAGGGCGAAGCCGAGATGGGGGCGGGCGTTCACGTACGGGATGGTGGTCGTGACGTAATAGCGACCGGTGGTCGGACGGGTCATCGGAACCTCCTGCGGACTCCTGGGAAGAAGGAGACCGGGGCCCGGCCCGTACATGCGTCGAGGCCCCGTCTCCGGGGCCTCGGAACGTCATGCGTCCAGCATCAGCAGCCCCGCGAGCGGGGCATCATCACCTGGTGCCGACAGTGGGACGCGATCATCCCCCGATCGTACGGGGCCCGTCCGGCGCCCGGAAAGCGGATTCCGCGAGCCTGTCGATGAGCGGTGCCGCCAGGCGCAGCAACTCCCTTTCCGTGTGGGTCAGTTCGTACTCCATGCACTGGGCGAGCCAGCGGTCCCGCTGCTCCATATCGGCGGTAACGGCGGTACGCCCGGCCTCGGTCAGCGTGATCCGGTACTGGCGGGCGTCGGCGGCATCCCGGGCCCGCGTGACCAGGCCGTCGGCCTCCAGCCCGGCCAGGGTCCGGGTGAGCGACTGCGGCTGCACGTGCTGCGCGGCGGCCAGCTCCCCCGGGGTGCTCGGCCCGGCGCGGTGCAGGTGGCCGAGCACGCCGAGCCGCCCTGCGGGCAGACCGCCGGGCGGCTGCTCGGCGCGCAGCCGGCGGGCGAGGCGGACGGTGGCGCGGCGGAGGGCGGTGGCGGTGGTCGTCATGAGGGCTATCTGACGCCTTACGTAAGGTCTGGTCGGGTCGTTGGTGCTTTACTGCTGTGCTTTGCTGCCGATAATCTTACGCCAAGCGTAGTATCCGACCCATGGCCATACGGCTGCTCACTCTGCTGAGCTCCCTCGACCCCGGCTTCCTCCACCTCCGCCGCGCCGCCCAGACCCTCGCCGCCGCCCTCGCGGCGCTGCTGCTCACCGGGGGCGTTGGCGTGGGCCTGGGCCTGGGACCTGGCCTGGGCGGTCGCCTCGCGGTCGTATCCGTCGTCGTCGCCGTCACCACCGCCCGCAACCTGCGGAGCTTCACGACCCGGCAACGGGCGGCGGCCCTGGTCCATGTGCCGCTCGCGGGAGCGGTGGTGGCAGTGATCGGCGCCTTCATGGCACGCCATGCGGCGCTGGGGGCCGTGGTGTTCGTCGCGGCTGTCTTCGCCTCCCGGTGGCTGATCGGCCGGGGCGGCCGGGCGCGTCGGTTCGGCCGCCTGGCCCTCTCCCCGCTCATCGCGATGTTCGTCGTCCCGCTCCCCCCGCAGGCGGTCTCCGCGCCGGGCCCCCTCTGGCCCCTCCGGGTCGCTATCGCCTGCGCGATCGCCGTGGCCTGCGTCTGGGCCGCCCACTCCTTCGTCCTCCCCTGCCACCCCGCCCGCGACTCCGCGGCCGCCGCCCGCGCCTTCATCCGCCTCGCCCGCCACGGTTCGCCTCCCCAGGCCCTCCACCGCGCCGCCCTCGCCCTCGACGACCACCCACCCGCCGTCCACCCCCTCACCACCGCCCTCCTCCAGACCGAGTCCCGCTACGAAGCCGACCCGGCCGACCCCCGCCTCCCCGCCGCCCTCCTGCGCGCCGAGGCCCTGGCCGCCGAGCTGGCGCGCGGTGGGGACCCACGGAGGGCGGTCCCCGCAGCCGGCCCGTCCGGCGCTGCCGAGCGCTTGGCCCCGGCAGGGTCTGCGGGCGGTGTCATGCCGCCCGGCGGCCTCGATCTTCCGGCTCAGTCCTCGCCGCCGCCCGAGGCCTTCCCCGGCGATGGAGAGCACGCGGCCCGCGCCGGATCTGTGGCCGGTGTGATGTCGCCGGCCGATCCGCCCGGCGGCCTCGATCTTCCGGCTCAGTCCTCGCCGCCGCCCGAGGCCTTCCCAGGCGACGGTGAGCGCTCGGCCCGCGCTGGATCCGTCGCCGGTGTGATGTCCCAGGCCGATCCGCCCGGCGGGGGCAAGCTGCTGGCTCAGTCCTCGCCGCACGGCGGTTCCGACCGTGCTGACTCCGCTCCTGGACCGCGTTCCGGAGCCAGGCTCTCCGCCCACACCCGCCTCGCGGCGCAGCTCGCCACCGCCATGGGGCTCGCCTTCGCGAGCGGCCACCTGCTCTTCCCCCAGCGCTGGAACTGGCCGGTCATCACCGCCTTCGCCGTCTGCGGGGCGGCCCGCAGCCGTGGCGACGTCGTCCACCGGAGCGCCCTGCGCGTCCTGGGCGCCCTCTCCGGCGCGCTGACCGCCACGCCGGTCGCGTACGCCCTGTGGGGGCATGCCGGCGCGAGCGTCGCGGTGATCTTCGGCTACCTGTTCGTGGGCCTGTGGCTGCGCGACCTCGCGTACACCGCGTGGGCGTTCTGCGTGACCAGCCTGCTGGCCGTCCTCTACACGCTGTACGGCGACTCCGGCAGCGCCGCCCTGCTCGTCGAGCGCCCGGCGGGAATTCTGCTGGGCTCGGCGTGCGGGATCGCGGCGGCCTACTTCGTACTGCCGATCCGTACGGAGCGGGTGATCCGGGCCCGTACGGCGGCCGCGTTGCGGGCCCTGCAGTCGGTGGTCGAGGCGGCGCCGGGCACCGAGGAACTTCCCCTCCGCGCCCGCGCGTTCGACCGCACCCTCGCCGAGGTCCGTACCGCGGCCGCCCCCGCCCGGCTCGGCGGCCGCACCGCCACCGTCCCGGACCTGCTCGACCGCCTGGGCCGCCCCGTGCGCGCCCTCGCCGCAACGCCGGCCGCGCCCGCCGCCGACCAGGGCCCCGCCCTCGCCCGCACCGCCGCCAACGTCGGCCGCGTACGCCGCAAGCTCGGCCGCCTCCCGGAAGCCCGCCCCCCGACCCCGCCCCAACCGCGCCCCGGAGCGCCCGTGGCGGCGCCACTGGCCGAGCTCAACGCAACGCTGTCGGCCCTCTACGCACACCTTTAGCCAGCAGCCCGGTGTGCGGCCGCGCCAACACGCCGCCCGCCTCCGCGAACTCCGCGCTCAGCCGGTCGTACTGCCGCGCCCCCACCTCACACATCACGCTGCCCTTACCGGAAGCGGAGTTGCCCCGCAGTTGGATCCCAGACGCATCACGTCAAGCGATCGGCCCCGTCCGTCAGGTAGACCACTTGTACTTCCCGCCGCCCACCCACCGCACCATGGCCGGGTCGTCCAGGTCGACATGGTGCATACCCGCCGCATGCGCAAGCCTCAGCACATCGACCATGTCACGGGCGATCCCGACGGTCTCCCCGTTGATCTGTACGACCCGAAACGGCCGCTCGCCCCGCTCGACCGGGGTCACCACGATCGGGGACGACACAAAGGCCGGTGTCTCACTCTCGGTCATGGCTCCACGCTGCGCCCGCCACGCCGCACACGCAAACGCAGAGGGCCCGCCGGTCGAAACCAGCGGGCCCTCTGCTCTGGGTCGGGGTGGCGGGATTTGAACCCACGGCCTCTTCGTCCCGAATGAGGTCGGGACAAGATCGCTGCCAGGTGGATTCGTATTTGCGCTGGTCAGAGACGTGGATTCGAGTGGTCTGGGGTGGTGTCAGTGGGCCTCGGGGAGCCAATCGGCTCCCACCTGGCTCCCAGACGTTGCCTCCGAAGCCGCCGGCCGATCCGCAGGGTCATTGCACACGGCACCGCACCGCATCTATCTGGAACGGTAGCTCGCCGTAGTCGACGCCAAGCAGGAGATCGAGGGCCGTCCGCGGCCGAGGCTGATAGACATAGGGCATAGACCGGCATGGGAGTATCGATGGGTATTCGGCCAACGGCGTTCAGTGCGTTCGGGTTTGGTGTAAATTGGGAGTTCACGAAGGTGGACAGACTCATCGCACAACAAGCTTTGGACTTCCTCTCCGACAAGCGTGTGTTGACGGTTGGCCGTGCCCGCCCGCAGGTCGAGGCCACGGCATGCCTTGCGTCGGCTGCTGAGTGTCGGGCACGGCTATCCGAGGATCTGGAGCGTTTGGAGAAGCCTGGGGGCGATCTGCGCATCTGGCTTCGCGCCATGCGTAAAGGCTTTACGGACTTCCTCGAAGCTGGTGGTTCCAGCGGTGAACGGTTCGGCCCTGGATCCGATGAAGAGTTCAACGAGGCTCTGGCTCTGCTGCGAGATCGAGTCCAACAGCAGGCGAACGAGGTCTCAGACCGCTACAGGCTCACCGGCCTAAGCCTTCCGGAACACGAGGTATGGCCAACCGACTTGTAGCGGCAATGGCACCAGACACCCTGCCGCTGAGGCTGCCTGACGGCTTCGTCTGGACGGTTATCGCCGATGCCGCTCCGGTCCTCGGAGGTCAGCCGGCTGGCCAACTACGGCCTGACGCGGAGCGGCCTATCGCAAAGGTTAGATCTTCGGAAGCATGCGTCCATGACCACCGGTGACTTCTCGGATGCAGATCGCTCAGCCCTACTTGCGGAACGTCGGCAAGAGCTGGAGAACTGGCCAGCCCGACGGCGATGGCACATTGAGATGCACCCACTGCTGCACATCGACAAGCCGCGGCCAGGAGTCACGATCCCTGCCACGGACGACATGGAGCTACGGAAGGTCGTCGAGATCGTCGGCCGGTACTTCAAGAGCGAGTTGCGCTTCGACTTCCCACCATTCGCTGCTGAGCCGACTCGGCTGGACCTGGAGCAGTCTGTCGAAGGCGTGCTCTTCGACTCCCAGAAGCTACGAGCCACGTTCCCGGTCGCGGTCGGTGCCGCAGGCCTCAGCGTCCAAGACGGCGCGCGCTGGCTGGACTGGATCTGGATCCACCCATTCGAGCGGGGAACCGGACTCATGGATCAGATCTGGACCGACCTGGAAAGGATCTACGGAAGCGACTTCAAGATCTCGCCGCCAATCTCACCAGCAATGGCGGGCTTCCTCACCCACTCAGGCGTAGACCGCGGACGCTGGGCCTCCGGAGGCCGCTGACCGAGAGGAGGCCTCCCTCTCCCCGCCCATCGAACGAGGCGTTACGGCCGCCCCGACCTCGTGAGCCCGGCCGACCCGGATCAGGTGGCGCAGCAGATTTACAGCAGGCCTGATTTGCTAGTCCTGACCGGGGCTTTTCTCCGTTCCGTGTCTCGCCGGGGGACATCTGGGGGATCTACCCCGCCCCTGAACCCTCAGCCGACCGCCCTGAACAGAGGCTCTGTCGGTATGGAGTGGTCGGGAGGGGTGCGCCTCTGGTGTGGACCATTGCTGATCGATCACGCTTCCATGTCACCGCAAGGATCGTCAGCAACCCCTGCGTGCGGAGGCGAAGCGTGCGGTGCTCCACAGCCTCACAATCACCGCCCGTTTCATGATCGAATGAGGGCAATCACCCATGTTACTGATCAGTCAGTTGGTTACCTGGCGCTACGGACCGGTACGATGCTGTGATCTTGGGCTACTTGGCTGGCCTCAGTCTCGATAGGGTGACGTTTACCGATTCCGTAAACGTTCACTGGGGGCGGTGGTTACAATGGAAGTGTTGTTCGCGGATCGGAAGGTCGCCAAGATCTTTGAGTCCGAGAGGGACATGCGACGGACGTACGGAGCGCAGACGGCCGACAAGCTCGCCATGCGGCGTGCAGCTCTGGTCGCGGCCGAGACCCTTGAAGACATGCGCCCGCCGGCCCTCGGGAGGTGTGAGGAGTTGTCCGGCGACTGGGCCGGGTGCCTGTCCTTGCGCCTGACCGCCAACTGGAGGCTGATCTTCTCTCCGACCGAGTACGAGATGGACAAACAGGGCGGTCTCGACTGGTCGAGCGTGACATCAGTCACCATCGAAGAGATTAAGGACTACCACTAGCGAGCAGTATCCGGACTGGGGGTCATGCGAATGAATAATAATAGCACTGTCCGTGAACTGTACACCGCCGATGAACCGGACTACGCGGTTCCGCCGGGCGGTACTATTCTGGAATTTTTGGAAGATTCCGGAATGACTCAGAGGGAATTTGCCCTACGGTCCGACCTGAGTACGAAGCACCTAAATCAGCTCATCAAGGGCGTCGTCTCCCTTTCCCCGGATGTAGCTGAGAAGCTTGAGAGTGTAACTGGAATCCGCGCCCGATTCTGGAATCGGCTCGAAGCAGATTATCAATCAACAAGGCAGCGCTTGCGAAATGGTCGCGATCCGGCTGTCTTTGATGAGTGGTGCAAGTCCCTCCCCATGAAAGAGCTTATTAAGCGAGGGCAGCTTCCGGAAGAGCCGTCGGATAAAGCATCTCGCTGGGAGCAACTCTTGGCGTTTTTTGGTGTCTCAAGCCTCGACGCCTGGGCCGAGCTTTACGAAAAACCAGCAGCGGTATTTAGGCAGACGAAGGCCTTCGAGGCGAAGGTCGGGGCTGTAGCGGCATGGCTACGCCTGGGTGAGATCGCAGCTCAGGCGGTTCCGTGTGACCCGTTCGACAAGTCGGGGCTGCGTACGCAAATTCCTAAGCTTCGCTCTCTGACTCTTCTCCCACCAGAAGAATTCGAACCGGAACTAGTGAAGACCTGCTCTCGATATGGGGTCGCCGTGGTTTTCGTCAAGGAAATCACAGGTAGTCGTTCATGCGGAGCAACCAGGTGGACATCTCCCACCAAGGCTGTTATCCAACTCAGCTTGAGGTACAAGAGTGACGACCAGCTCTGGTTTACAGTATTCCACGAGCTTGGACACGTTCTTTTGCACGGAAGGCAAGACGTATTGGTCGAGTCGGATCGTCGTGCAACTTCAAAAGAGCCACAGGAGATTGAGGCGGACGATTTCGCCCGCGACATCCTGATTCCAGCGAAAGACGCAAAGCGTCTCGGCGAGTTGCGCTCGATCGCCAGCGTGAAATCATTCGCCCAAGAGATCGGCGTGGCTCCGGGCGTCGTGGTCGGTCGATTGCACCATGAAGGAAAATGGCCGCACCATTGGGGAAATCAACTCAAGCGACGCTTTGAGCTGGTATCGGATTTTGATTGACCCGTTCTCAGCGATTGCTCGCAGTCTTGTTCTGCAGCTTGCGGGTCATAGCGTAGGAGCGCCGCTCTTCGTACGGCTTGCTGACCAGCAGGACGGACGACACGTCTGGTGAACTCGATGTTCTCGGCGGTATTGCCCGCGCGAGGCTCAACGAGGATGGCAGCGTCAGGCACCCTCAACTCCAAAGTCCACTCCCTGTAGTGGACCGCCTCGCCTCGCGGCATGCGCTGCTGCGTCGTGGGACTGGTGGCCCCGGTGAACAATGCGTCGGTCAGCAGGCTGACGAAACCCCCAAGTAGACCAGGGTCGTATGCACCGCCAACCTTGTAGCGGCCGATGGCCAAAACGACCTGCAGATCGGTGATCTACTACGGCAGCAGCGAGTCGCCGCTCCCGACACGACAACGGGCAACGGCTGGCAGCGGTCTGCACTGCGTGTCCAAGTTCCGGAATCCTGGTCAGGATTTCTGCTGACCTGGCTCAATGGGGATATGGAGATCGGTGAGAACTGGGCCTACCGGGCCAGGCCCAAGGAGTTGGGCGGCGATGTCCGCCGGGTGGAAGTCGTGCGGACGGGCGGGCCGGGGAAGTCTGGACGGGTGCACGTACGGTTTCTGGAGGGCGACGAGGCCGGGCTGCAGGAGTGGGTGGATGTCAGCTGTCTGCTCTCCCTGTGGGCTGACGTCGAGGTGTTCCGGGCGGACGACGCGGCGGAGCTGACTCTCACCGAAGCCTCGCGGGCTGTGCGGGGCAGCACTGAGTTCGAGGCGGCCCGCATGGTGTTGGGGTTCGTCCGTCCCAAGAACAAGGTGCGCCTTCGCCGTGGCGTGGCCGACGCGGGCGTCCTGGAGATCGTCCGCTTCGATGACACCGCCGCGCTTCTCGGAATGGACCCCGCCGAACTGCGCACCGACCCGATGCTCCATGAGGACCGCAACGGCTTGTGCCTGGCCGGTTGGCCGATCACAGAGCGCGTCGCGCGCCATGTCGCCGAGAAGCACGCCGAGGAGATCCTGCCGGAAACCGACCGCCGGCAGCAGGCCCTTGCCGAGGAGCGGGCCCGGCCAGCATGGGACTCGTGGCAGCGCCGCAGGGACGACCGCAAACTGGAGGCGGAGGACGCCGTCCTGCGCACCGTCCGTGAGTGGTGCGGCCAGGAGCGGGCTGACCGCTACGACGAGCTGGTCGCCCTGCGCGCCGAGGTGCTACGGCTCGGTGAACTGGTCGAGCGGGCCGTGAAAGAACTGCGCAGCCGGGGACACGGGGTCATCGCCTCCACCATTGCCCGCGACCTCGGGGTCCATATCTCCAGCCTTGGTCCCGAGGTACGCCGCTGAGACCGGACCACGGATCCTGCTCCGGCCTCGACGGAGCGGGCTCCGCAGGAGGTTTCTCCTTCACGGGCCGGTACGGGCTCCATCCCTTGAGGAACGGCCGCAAGTCGTCCCCGGTCAGCTCGGCGTCGAACTCCTCCTCGCCCAGGCCATCGCCCGTCGCCGTCGGATCGAGCCGGTCTGCCTCTGTCTTCCCCCAGGCCGACCACTGCAGGAGCCGCTCCGTCTCCGCCGGCTCGGCGCTGCGGGCGGCGGCCTCCTCCAGCGCCGCGCAGAACACCCGGATCTCCCCCGCAGCACGCCACCGCTCCAGGGCCGTCCCGAAGCGCTCGGCCCGCGCCGCCTCAGCAGCCTCGTCCCGGGCCTCGGCGACTGCGACCTCCCACTCGCGCTGCCTGCGCTCCTGCTCCTCGGCCTCCAGCCGCCTGCGCTCGGATTCCCGCTGCTCCCGCTCCGACTGCAGCCGGAGCTGCTCCGCCTCCCGTTCCAGCCGTGCCCGCTCTTGTTCCTCGGCGCGTGTCTTCAAGGCACGGAAGACCGTGCCGATCTGTGTCTCCAGCGGCTTTCTGGGTGTGTCGGCCCAGTCCTCCTTCCAGCCGTAGCTGTAGCCCTGCTGAGCAAGGTGCAGCTCCAGCTCCCCGGAGGGCTCGAACCGCTGCGCGGGGGTTACCCGCTGCCAGCCGTACGTCTTTCGCCGACCGTGCTGGGTCGGTACGTACTGGACCTGCTTCTGCCGCTCCCGGAAGCTCAGCTCGTACGTCCTGCCGTGGACGGTGAGCAACGGCCGCGGCTGCTTGCGCTTCTTGGAGACCGCCATGTCACCGTGACGGGCAAGGGCCTCCTCGGCGAGAAGCCGGATCAGGGACAGCACCCGGGGGAGCACCTCCTCGGAGACCTCGAATGCGCTGTGGTCCGCCTGCACGGCGGCGACCACCTCGTCCACATCCGTGATGATCCTGCTGCGCTGCAACCGGATCCGGTTCCACTCGGTGTCGTCCTCGCCGGTCACCCTCAGCAGGCCAAGGAAGAAATCGCCCTTGGCCCGGCCGCTGTACTTCAGGTGGTACCCAGCCGGCGCGCAGGTGCGGGCGGCGTCGAACGCCCTGCGGTAACGGGCCCGTTCCCCCTCATCCGGGTTCGGGATCCGCAGGAAGCGCCCCGCCTTCTGCACCTCCTCAATCAATGCCGGTCCGGCGGCTGCTGGGGATGTCCTCGCAGGCTTGACGGCCGGCTGAGGCGAATTCCCTGCGGCACGTTTCATCGAGCCCCCACGGGTGCTGCGGCCTTCGCCCTCGGCTGCCTCGACGGTCATCTCGGTCTGCCGGGCTTCGGGTACCTGCTCCTCTGGCACGCCCTGGGCAGGGTGTTCGGAGTCGAGTGTCTTCTTGGCAGTCGACACCTTTCGCGGCTTCTTCGCAGGCAGGTCTGGATGGTGTCCGTGTTCCAGATAGAAGCGGCCAGCGTCGGTGATCCCGGCCTGCCACTTCCCGCCCGTCCTGGGCATGGCGATGAGCCCGCGCTCCTTCAGGGCCCGGGCGGAGAGGGCCAACTCGGGACTGTCCGAGGTAACCGGCTCCTCGCCTACTCCGATCCGGCTCAGTAGGGCGAGCTGACGTTCGTTGAGACGTGACCAACGCTGCATGGTTACGGTCGTACCGTCAGCTGCTGCCAGAGCACAAGCATTGCGGTGTGGATCAAGCCTGAGCACGTCTGAAATTGCCACGGTTCGGAGGAGCGGCTCCCGAAGTCCACCAGCCTTGCCGCCGACTTCAATGCCCGTTCGGCGGGCGGAAAGCCTGTAGGGACCTGAAGGCGGGGATGGTTGTAGGCGGTCTATGCCGAGTGGCTCTGCGCCCGTATCGTCATGGAACAGGGAAACGTTCGGACTGGGACTGGGCTCAGCAGACGTTGGGACGAGGCTGCCTGACCCCGTGTTGCCAGTAAGTCCGGTTGTTCCACGGCGGCTGGGGGAGGCACAGTGGCTGAGCCATGGGTCCAGAAACTGGTAGGTGAGTTCGGACTGGAGTGCCGGAACCGTCTCGGCCTCGGCGAACCAGAAGCCGCCATCAGCACGCCTGTAGAGAACTTAGTTCGGTCTATTGCTGAGCGCTTCCACTTTCGACTCCATTTGCATCGCGAGGTTCGGCGACCCGAACTGGGTGTACGGCCAGACTTCGCCGCCCGTTTGGGTGATCGGCAGGAGATCATTGGATATCTTGAACTGAAGCGGCCGGGTCGGAGTGTGACCCGTAGTGGACTGCGCGGAAGAGATTTGCGTCAATGGGAGACAATGACGCAGCTATCGAATGTGCTCTACACGAACGGCAGTTCGTGGGTCTTATATCGTGATGGCGAAGCCGTACGAACCGTTCACCTTGAAGGTGATCTCGAGCGTACTGGCAGTCGTCTACGGGCACCGGGAGAGGAAGGGGAATCTTTCCGGTTGCTGATTCAAGAATTCTTGGTATGGCGACCTGACCCCATCACCAGTGTCCGCGCCTTGATCAGGGCGGTGGCACCGTTGTGCCGTCTCCTGAAGGAAGAAGTGCTTGAGCAACTTGCTTTTGAATCCGAATCGTACGATCCGATCACAGGGCGTGCGACCATAAGACAATTCACGGCCTTGGCGAAAGACTGGGAGAGAGTCCTATTCCCGCGTAGCGGTGGGAAGGGTGATTATCACGTCGACTTCGCAGATCGCTATGCTCAGGCTGTCACCCACGCTCTGATTCTCGCGCGGGTGGAAGGCCTGGACGTCACCCATCAGAGTCTCCATGAGGTCGGGCAGCGACTTGGTGCCGAACATACCGTTATGGGTAAGTCACTCCAAATACTCACGGATCCCATTGGTCGGCAGTTTGGCAATTGCTTGGATATGCTCGTGCGAGTCATTGGGGCTATTGAGTGGGGGGAGATAAAGAAGCGCGAGCCGGACGCGCATGTGTATCTGTATGAAGACTTCCTGGAGGCGTACGACAAAAATCTTCGTCGCAAGTCAGGTACGTACTTCACTCCGATGCCGCTAGTTCAGAACATGGTCAGGCTGACCGAGGAGATTTTGGAGACTCGGCTAGGCTGCTCGCTTGGCCTGGCTGACAGCAAGGTTACGATTGTAGATCCAGCGATGGGGAGCGGCAGTTTCCTCAGCGCGGTAATCGACAGAGTCGCGAATCGGTGGGAGCACAAGGATGACGGGGAGCGAATAGAAGCCCTAGATAGTTTGTCTCGACGCCTTGTGGGATTCGAGAAGCAGATGGGCGCCTTCGCTGTAGCGGCGATGCGCATAACGCAGGCCCTCAGCCAGCAACAGACGCGGCTGCGTCTCAAGGATATGCATCTGCATCTGGCGGACACGCTTTCAGATCCTTGGGCAAAAGATTCCGTTCCCGACCTGGGTGCCGTCTATGCAGAACTAATCGAGGATCGGAGAACTGCCGATCGAATAAAGCACTCCGAGCCTGTCACCGTCGTAATAGGGAATCCGCCATTCATGGAGCAGGCGTTCGGCTTGGGCGGATGGATCGAGACCGGGTCGCCAGGACATTTTCAGGCGGCCAGCGAAGGAGATTGGTTCGATTCCGAATACGCTGCTCCCGGTAGACCCCTGCTCGACGGATTCCGCTTGGGCGGCACTCACGGCACATACGAGAACAAACTGCGGAATATGTACGTGTACTTCTGGCGATGGGCAACCTACAAGGTGTTCGAGCAGCACCGGTCTCAGCGTCAGAATGGGGCTGGTCTGGTGTGCTTTGTGAGCATGGCAGGATTTCTGCGCGGGCCTGGTTTCAGAGGTATGCGCGAGTACTTGCGAAGGACTTGTTCTGAAGGTTGGATCATAGACCTTTCCCCGGAAGGGCATATGCCGCCAGGGCCGACGCGCTTGTTTCCGGGAGTGAAGCAGGAGCTAGCTGTTGCAATCTTCGTACGAAAGCCAGACACATCCCAAGATGAGCCAGCCGTCATCCATTACACTGCTCTGACCGGTCACAGAGATGAAAAATATCGGAAGATAGATGAATTAACCGTCGAGAGCCCGTGTTGGCAGCAGACCCGCACGGGCTTGCAGGCAGAACTCACGCCAGCCCCTCACCTGAGCGACTGGGATGAATTTCCCACCCTGGCAGATATTTTGCCGTGGACGGCGACAGGGATTACGCCCCACCGTACATGGGTCTACGGTCCTGACAAGGAAACGCTCCGAAGGCGGTGGAATCACCTTGTTCAGGAACAGGACCTGAGAGAGAAGGCCCTACTCTTCAAGGAGACGCGTGACCGTACGCTGTTCAGCGTTGTTCCGCCGTTGCCAGGCAACTTGCCTCAACCGGAGTATTCGCTGAGCGCTGAGCGGGGAGAATCGGTTGAACCGGTTCCCGTGTGCTTCCGCAGCTTCGATCGGCAGTGGATTATCCCGGATAATCGACTCCTGGACATGCCACGCCCTGATCTCTGGCGTGCTCGGCGGGAGGATCAAATCTTCTTGCTGGAACAGCATTCGCATAAGATCGAGGCTGGGCCCGCTCTGGCCTTCTCCGCGCTCATCCCTGACAAACATGCCTTCAGAGGTAGCGGAGGTGGGCGGACGCTTCCGCTACGCCACGCCGATGGAGTGCCAAACATTTCTCCCGGCTTGCTTCAGCACCTCGCGAACTCATTCCTTGTAGCAGATATTACGGCCGATGACCTGGCGGCCTATATAGCCGGTGTTGCAGCTCATCCTGCATACACTCGGCAGTTCGCTGATGAGTTGAACACCCCTGGAGTCCGTATCCCGATCACGGGGGACTCCTCACTGTGGAACGAGGCGGTGAGTCTGGGCAAACATGTTATCTGGGCGGCTACCTTTGGGGAGCGTTACGTAGACAGCGATGCAGGCCGGCCAGCAGCTGGTGTGGGACTTCGTAAAGCCTTGCCAGAGCCCATCGTGTACAGGCCCGTGATTGACCTACGACCTCTTCCCTCCGAGGCGCTATACGATTCTAATGCGCGACAGCTCCAAATAGGAACGGGCAAATTTCACAATGTCAACAAACGAATGTGGGAATATACTGTCGACGGTCGGCGAGTGATTGACCGCTGGCTCAGCAGCCGCGGGAGTAATCCGACTGGGCGGGTCGGTAGCTTTCTGGATCGAATTCGCAGCGAGACGTGGCAGAAGGAATGGAGTGAAGAACTCATTTTTCTGCTGGCTTCGCTACGCCACCTCACTGACTTGGAGCCCGCGCAGGCTAACTTGCTCAATCGTATTCTCGCTCGGCCGCTGATCACAAAGCAGGAACTCCTCCGGCGAGAAATCCTCCCGGTCCCCTCCTACGCCACCAAGCCACGTCCTGCTGTTGTGGCGGAGGATGTGCTACCTGGGATGGGCGAGTTCGGCGGACAATTGCGCTCTAGGGTCCAACCGATCTCTCCCGGCCCTCCAGACGCTGAAGCGTCGCAAGAGGCGTCA
The DNA here is from genome assembly GCF_042751495.1 of Streptomyces sp. NPDC059373. Lineage (NCBI taxonomy): Bacteria > Bacillati > Actinomycetota > Actinomycetes > Kitasatosporales > Streptomycetaceae > Streptomyces > Streptomyces sp. NPDC059373. The sequence continues at coordinate 679,241 of NZ_JBHYXC010000002.1, forward strand.
CCGAACAGTGGACGGCGCCGTGGCACAGGTCATCGGAATCACCGTTCTACAGATCACGGTTGACAGACAGGAGGGTCCCCGCTCCTCGCGTCAGGCAGCGCAGTCGCGGCAGACCGGCTGACCGTTCTTCTCAGAAGCTAGCTGGCTGCGATGGTGCACTAGGAAGCAGCTCATGCAAGTGAACTCGTCGGCCTGTCGGGGAAGCACTCGGACGGACAGTTCCTCGTTGCTGAGGTCCGCCCCTGGCAGCTCCAAGCCTTCGGCTGCGTCGAACTCATCGACATCGACGGAACCAGTCGTCTTCTCGTTTCGGCGTGTCTTTAGCTCCTCGATGCTGTCCTCGGTGCCGTCGTCATCTGTTTTGCGTGGGGTGTCGTAGTCGGTAGCCATGGTGTCCTCCGCTTTCGGGTCTCTCGCAGGTAACGCTCGGCGGGCTGTACTTGTGCCCGAAGCCGGTCGTTTGTCTCGAAAGACACCAACACCGCCTGTTGCTGTCGAGAGGAGCAGGCGATCACGCGGGGCCGTCCTGGATGTCTAGTGGCGGCAGAGCATCCACGATCCTCATCGTCTTCAGGCTCACGGTGACGATGCGCTTGAGCAGGTCGACGATGTAACGCGGGTCGTCAGACCAGTCGTTCGGATCGTTGACGATAGTGCTCGGCTTGTCCACCTTTACTTGGTAGCGGTCCATAATCCACTCGATCGCGGAACGGGCGCCAAGCTGATACCGGTACGCCTCCTCTGGGATATTGGAGAGGGTGACACGAGTATTGTAAATGATCGTGGAATGGTCCTGCCTGTTTCGGAACTTCATCTTTGTGACCTGGTAAAGATCGGACGGCAGGGTGCCCAGCTGGCCACTGACGGTCTCTACAATTCCACTGTACGGATTCACCTTCTCGTAGCCCGTGTGCAGATCAAATAGATTTCGGCCGGCGTTGGCGAATCCGTGGAAGTCGAGCGCCTTGGGGATTCGCGGAAGAGACTTCTTGAGGTCGGCAACGAACTGCTCCCTATATGCGGGAGAGTGGAGCAATCCGTAGACGTAGTGGAAGATGTCATCCTTGCCGATGTTGGCGTCACCGTAGGCAGTTCGGTAGTCGCGGAGCGCGGCATCTGTGATGTTATCGACGCGTTCATAGCCAGGCTCCTCAGAGGCGCCGAAAAGGTCGTCGCTCTTTCCGAGTTCGCGGTAAGTGTAGCGAGTGAACAAGTAACCACCCTTTCCGAAGACATCGAGACATGGCAAGGCGTCTACGGCAAGCAACGCAAATTCGCTGGTGGCATGGTATCCATTGATGTAAAATCCGAAATTCTCGGACTCTGGCGTCGGGAACATCTGAGGCAGTTGGCCGGGCCTGTGATTGAGATCCCGGTCGAAGTAAACCACTTGCCGACTGAAGGGTCGGTACATGCTGGTGGTGATGTGACTGGATTCGAAGGCGACTCTCCTCCCGCGTGCAACCTTGGGGATAAGACTCGATGACCAGCTGATCTCCTTCGGATTGCGGTCAACGAAGGACTCCACAGTCTGGCTGGGGTCAGCGATCTCGTTCTTCACGCAGTACGCACTAAAGTCTTCTACCTGGGAGTTGTAGAAATCGATAGTGCGCCGGACGTTCTGCTCAATTTTCTCGCGCGAGTAGTTGTAGACCCATGCATCGCGATTCGTTCCCAGTCCAAGCGAGTAGGAACTGAAAATTGGATCCGGCCCGATTATCCCCTTCCTGGCATTCTGCCCCAGCGGCTGGAAGGCGGAAAATTGCTCGTCGCGTTGATTGATCCAATCGCCCTCAGGATTAGGGATTACCTTGTCCCAAGGAACCGAGTCGAGGCTCTGACCGCCGAGAATCCGCAGTTTATCCTCACGGCTGAGGTAGTCACCGATGTCTCGGTAGTGAAGGGTGCATCCACTGGTCGCAGGCTTGCTTCCCTTGACGAGGACCAGGATGGCGACCGTGTTGCGACTGCCCGAGCCGAAGATCTTGCCGCCCTCCTTGCGCGACAGCTCGCCTGCAGTGCGCTGGTTGCCGCGCAAGTTGTAGCAGTAGATCGCATCGAACTCGTCTACCAGGCACTTTCGCAGGCCGTCATAGGTGTTGCCGTCGATGTAACCGCCGTTGGAAACATATGCCACTACCCCGTCATCCTTGATCCGGTCGGAAGCCCATCGGATGGCGCGGATGTAGGAGTCGTACAGAGTCCGCCGCGAAGTTGCGCTTGTGACCGCTCCGTAGGTCGACTCGATGCGGCCGTCAAGGGCCATGTATTTCTGGTTCTGATTGTTGTCGTTGGCACTGTCCTGCCCCACCGAGTACGGCGGGTTGCCGACGATCACGGTGATGTTCTGCTTCTGCTGTTTCTTCGCGCGCTCGCTGTTGCCTTCCATTACGTCCATCCCGTCGAGCTTCGCCGTGCCCTCGGCAAGCTGGAAGGTGTCCGTCAGAACGATGCCTTCGAAGGGTTGGTAATCGCCGCCGGCCAGGTCGTGGAAAGCGGCCTCGATGTTGACGGCGGCGATGTAATACGCGAGGAGCACGATCTCGTTGGCATGCAGCTCACTCGTGTACTTGCGCAGCAGATCCTCGGGCTTGATGAGGCCGGACTGGAGGAGGCGGACGGGAAAAGTTCCAGTGCCGACGAAAGGGTCGATGATCTGGACACCCTGGTCGGACAGGGACTTGCCGAAGTGCTTCGCCAGGGCCTGTTCTGTGGAGCGGATGATGAAGTCGACAACCTCAATCGGCGTATATACGATCCCGAGAGCGTCAGCAGTCTTCGGCAGAGCAGTCTTGAAGAACTTGTCGTACAGCTCGACAATGACTTGCTGGCGTCCCTCGTGGTTGTCGATGCCCTCTGCGCGGACCTTTACCGAGTCGTAGAAGCCCTGCAGGGTCTTTGCCTCGGCATCCAGGCCCTGGTCGTCAAGGATGTCGAGCATCCGCTGCATAGCCTTCGAGACGGGGTTGTGCTCGGCGAAACCGTAGTCCTTGAACAGGGCGTCGAAGACTGGTTTGGTGACGATGTGCTGGGCGAGCATATCGATGGCGTCGGTCTCGGTAACGCCCGGGTTTATGTTCAGCCGCAGCTCGCCAAGGAACTCCTCGAAGGCGGCCTTCTTCTCGGGAATTGTGAGTGCGGCCTTGATGCGGGTGACGTGTCGGGCGGCGATCTGGGCGATGTCCTTGGCCCAGTCTTCCCAGTAGTGGCGCTCGCCGACTTTGTGGACGATGCGGGCGTAGATGGCTTCGCGCCAGTCATTGACGGAGAACAAGGAGTCCTGGATGTGCTGGGCACTCTGGGCTTCCTTCTCTTTAGCGTCCTTGGCGCTGTCGGTGGTGCTGGATCCGTCCTTGTCGCCGATCGATTCGTCGCTGGGGCCGATGGCGCCGATGCCAATTTTGTTGTCGGGCCTGTTCTTGTTCAGCTCGATCTGATTGACGGTCGCGTTGAAGCGGTCGTCGTGCGCGCGCAGGGCCTGGAGGACCTGCCAGACAGTCTTGAAGCGATGATTCTCGGCGAGGGCCTTCTCCGGCGGCATCCCGGCGGGGACGGCGACGGGCAGGATGATGTAGCCGTAATTCTTGCCGGGGGCCAGGCGCATCACGCGGCCGACAGACTGGACGACGTCGACCACGGAGTTGCGGGGGTGGAGGAAGAGGACGGCGTCCAGGCTGGGTACGTCGACACCCTCGGACAGGCAGCGGGCGTTGGACAGGATGCGCGCGTTGGCCGGGCCAGGGTCCTGCTTAAGCCAGTCCAGCAGCCTGTTGCGCTGCAGGGTGTTGAACGTGCCGTCGACGTGGCCGACTTCGCAGTGCAGCACGTCGTCGTCGGCGTCGTCGTAGGCGTCCACGACCTCGTTGAAGCGGGTGGCGATCGACTTGGAGTCGGCGATGGAGCGGGCAAAGGCAACGGCTCGCTTCATGGGTGCCTCACCTTCGGCGAAGCCGGAGCCGTCGGCGAAGGTGCCGGTGCGCTTGGCCATGGCATTCCAGCAGCCGATGATCTTCGCGGCATCGTCGATGTTCAGCTCGGACGACCCGCTCGCGAAGCCCTCCTGGAGGGTTTTCGCGACTACGCCCTCGTCGATGGTGAGGATGAGGACCTTGTAGTCGGTGAGCAGGCCCTGTTCCACTGCCTGACCGAATCCCAGACGGTGGAACTCCGGACCATATGTCTGTTCGTCGTCCATCGAGGCCATGACCGCGTCCGCGTTCTTCGCATCGGACTTGGTGTCCTCGTTGTAAATCCGCGGGGTGGCTGTCATGTAGACGCGGCGGTCTGCGCCGAGGTAGTCGTCGTCGTGGACCCGGACGAACGTGGACTCGTCGTGGCCGGCCAGGGTGACGCCGGTGGTGCGGTGTGCCTCGTCGCACAGGATGAGGTCGAAGCGGGGCAGGCCCTTCTTCTGTGCCTCGGAGATGGTGGCGATGGACTGGTAGGTGGAGAACACCACGGTCAGTCCCGGGACCGCTTCCACGCTGGCCATCTGCTGGATCAGGCGGTCCGGGTCAGTAGTGGCGGGCAGGGCCAGGTCGTGGGTGGACATGTCCTTGTCGTCGCCCACGGTCTGCTGCTTGCCGACCTTGGTGTCCGAGCACACCGCGAAGGCACGTAGCGGCACTTCAGCCTCGTACGACCACTCGCGGAGCGTCTGGGAGAGCAGAGCGATCGAGGGGACCAGGAAGAGGACAGTGGTGTGCTCGCCCTCGCCGGCCTGCGTCCGCTCCTTCTGCAGCCGTTCCACGATCTTCAGGCCCGTGAAGGTCTTGCCGGTACCACAGGCCATGATCAGCTTGCCGCGGCTGTGCTCGGCAAGGCCCTGGAAGACGTCGTTGATCGCGTCGCGCTGGTGCTTGCGCGGTGACTTTTTCGCCCGCAGCGTCAGCTCGACCTGAAGGCCGGCCGTGGGGAGGTGCCACTCCACTGGGCTGCCGGCGATGTCGGACAGACCAACACGGGTGACGGGGATCTGCTGATCATCCAGCGCAGCCTCGGCGTGGACGCCCCACTTGTCTGTCGTAGAGATGATCATCCGGCGGGTGAAACCGCCCTTGCCGGAGGCCGTGAAGAAAGAGTCGAGGTCCTCCTTGCGCATGGTGTGCTGAGGCTCGTAGAACTTGCACTGGATGGCGCAGAAGCCACCGGTCTCCCGGTCCTGGGCCACCAGGTCAATGCCGGTGTCCCGCTTGTCGTGCTCTGCACCCGGCCAGTCGGCCCACATCCACACCCGGGTGAACTGCTCGGTCCACTGAGGGTCGGTGCTGAGGTACTCGACCATCAGCTCCTCGAAGCGGGTGCCGCGATCGCGATTCACGCCGGAGCCGTCGCGGATCGCCTTGAGGACGTCGTGCACCGTCGTGGTCGTGGCCACTGCGCTTCGCTTCCCATCACACTCAGAGGCGCGCGAGGCGCGCGCCGAAAAGTCACACCAGAGGTGTTCAGACCCTACTGGCACCCGCGGACATCACACACGGAGTCCGGCAGGGTTGCGCCCGAGACATGGCACCCCTGCGCCGCGCCAAGGCTGAGAGCGGCTGATTGGCAAAAGCGTGTGCTCACGTCGGTACCCTTGTGCACATGTCTGATGCCCCGGTTCGCGTTCGTTTCGCCCCGTCTCCGACCGGCATGTTCCATGTTGGTGGCGCTCGGTCCGCTCTCTACAACTGGGCGGTGGCGCGACAGTCCGGCGGGGCGTTCGTGCTGCGGATCGAGGACACGGATGCGGCGCGGAATCAGCCGGAGTGGATTGACGGGATCATCAGCGCGCTGGCGGCGATCGGGATCAACGAATCGGAGCCCGCCTTCGAGGGGCCGTACTTCCAGTCGCAGAACGCTGACCGGCACCGCGAGGCGGCGCAGAAGTTGCTCGTGGCCGGCAAGGCGTACTACTGCGACTGCACGCGCGAGCAGCTGAAGGAGCGCACCGGGTCTGAGCACCTTGGGTACGACGGGTTCTGCCGCGAGCGTGGGCTGGCGTACGAGCCGGGGCGGGCGCTGCGGTTCCGAACGCCGGATGAGGGCGAGACCGTGGTGGTGGACCTGATCCGCGGGGAGCCGGCGTTCCCGAACAGTGCGATCGAGGACTTCGTGATTGCGCGCGGGGACGGCTCTCCGGTGTTCCTGATCGCGAACGTGGTCGATGACCTGGACGAGGGGATCACGCAGGTGATCCGGGGTGAGGAGCACCTGTCGAATACGCCGAAGCAGCAGCTGCTGTGGGAGGCGCTGGGCGCGGAGCCGCCGGTCTGGGCGCATCTGCCGGTGATCGTGAATGAGAAGCGACAGAAGCTGTCCAAGCGCCGGGACAAGGTGGCGCTGGAGGACTATCTCGCCGAGGGCTTTCTGCCCGAGGCGATGGTGAACTATCTGATGCTGCTGGGCTGGGGTCCGGGCGATGACGTGGAGATCCGGCCGTACGAGGAGCTGGAGCGGCTGTTCCGGATCGAGGACGTCAACACGTCGCCGGCGTTTTTCGACGTGAAGAAGCTGACCGCGTTCAACGGCGAATACATTCGGGCGCTGACGCTGGAGGCGTTCGTGAAGGCGTGTGCGCCGTGGCTGACGGCTCCGTACGCGCCGTGGAAGGCGGAGGCGTATGACCAGGCGGTCTTTGTTGAGGTGGCGCCGCTGGCGCAGACGCGGCTGACGGTGCTCTCGGAGATCACCGCCTACGTCGACTTCTTGTTCCTGGACGAGCCGGTGTTCGACGAGGCGTCGTGGAACAAGGCGATGAAGACAGGCGCCGCCGAGCTGCTGCAGGACGCCCGTGCCGAGCTTGCTGCCGCGCCGTGGGAAGCGGAAGCGCTGAAGGCCGTGCTGGTGGCGGTGGGCGAGAAGCACGGACTGAAGCTGGGCAAGGCCCAGGCTCCAGTCCGTGTCGCGGTGACGGGCCGGACGGTTGGTCTGCCGCTGTTCGAGTCGCTGGAGCTGCTGGGGCGGGAGCGGGTGCTGGCACGGCTGGGTGCCGCGCAGGAGCGGTTGGCCGGGCAGTAAAGGGTCAGGTCGCGACCTTGTCCAGGAGCTGGCTCCAGGCGTCGGCGAAGTAGCCGGGGTCGAAGCGGGCGAGGGTTTCGTACACGGCCTTGGTGTCGGCATCCGGCGTGGCGGCCCGCTCGTAGATCTGCTCGCGGAGGCGGGCGAGGTCGAGGGCGGGCTGGGCGGTAATGTGGGCGAGGTCGCCGAGGCCGGCGATGGGGCGGATCAGGCTGGGAAGGCCGGTCATCATGGCTTCGGCCGCGCAGCGGCTCCAGCCCTCCTGCATTTGTGGGGTGAAGACGCCGACGTCGCAGGCGCGCAGGAGCCGGAAGTAGCGGTCGCGGGGCAGATCGTGGTGGGTGCCGGTGAAGCTGATGGTGTTGCTGCCGGTGGTGATGACGCGGAGCCGGGGGTCGTCGCGTAGGGCGGCGGCCACGGTCTCGGCGCCTTTCCAGTGGACGGCCTTGCCGGCGTAGACGGCGATGGTGTCGGGGGTCAGGCCGAACTCGTCGCGGCAGACCTGGCGGTTGAGGCCGCGGGCGTGGTCGATCTCGGTGAGGTCGAAGGCGTTGTAGATGACCTGGACGTCAGGGACGCCTCGGGCGCGTAAGAAGTGAGCCCAGTACGGGGCGACGCAGACGACGGCAGCGCACTGCGGCAGGACGGCGAACAGGCGTTGCCACAGTGCGGCTTCGATGGGAGCGGAGTCGTGCTGGAGCGGTTCGTAGTGGTGGAGGACGAAGACCGTGCGGGCCCGCATGCTGGGGGTGAAGAGCAGAAGGCTCAGGTCGTCCCAGACGAAGGTGCCGGGTGCGTGCCGCAAGGCGCGGATGGTGGGGGCGAGGCGGGCCAGGTGGCGGAGCTTGCGCCAGCGGCGGGTGCGGTAGGCGCGCTTGTAGTCCGGGACGGTGCGCCATTCGTATCGGTCGGCGGTGACATCGTGGAGCATCCGAAGGTACGCACGGCCGCCGGTGCGGCCTGTCGGCTCCAGGGAGTGCACGACCGGTTTCATATGCGAGCCTCCTGGGTGTCGCGTTGGTAGCGCTCGAACTCGGCCATGAGTACCGTGCATGCCGCTTCCAGGTGCGTGTTTATGGGGCGGGCTCGTTCCGCGAGAGGCAGGTAGAACTCGGCCAGAGCGGTGACGAATCGCTCGCGGCGGGCGGTGTTCGGGGAGTTCCGCAGGTCGCGGAGGTTGTGGATGCGGTCGGCGAGCCGGACGAGCAGCCCTTCCGGCGAGAGGCGGGTGGTCTTTTCTCGCCAGGTCGCCTCGTCGCCGGACTGCTTGGGCCGCTCGTCCAAGCGATGGTCAGGGGTCATCGCTCGCAACTGCTCCGCGAAGTCTTCGCCGAAGCGTGACGCCACGGTCGGGGCGGAGCCCGGGGAGATCTCCAGGGCGTCGTGCAGCAGGCCGAGGAGGAGCGTGTTGGGGGTGGTCACGGCGAGTTCGTCGCGCAGGATGCCGACGACCGCAAGAGGGTGCTGGAGGTAGGGGGTGCCCTGGTCACGTGTGTGGCCCGCGTAGATGGTGAGGGCCAGCGCGGCGGCTTGCTGGCCTTGGGCTTGGGCGGCCGGGTTCCAGGTGGTCACGTGCAGGGTGCGGAGGATGGCGTCGATTTCGGGGGTTGGGGGCATCGGGTTCACCTCTCGCTTGCGGTGGTGAGCGGGCTGATGTGGGGGAACGGGATGTGGTCGGCGAGCAGGAGCGTTTCCCCGACGGCGAGCGCGTCCAGGCCGAGGTCGGCGGTGGCGTGGAGGGCCTGCCCGGCGGTTTGGAGGATGGGGGTGCCCTTGCGGTTGAAGGAGGTGTTGAGCAGGAGCGGCAGGTCGGTGCGGCGGTGGAACTCCTCCAGGAGCGGCCGGAGGCCGGTGTGGTCGGCGGAGACGGTCTGCAGGCGGGCGGTGCCGTCGTGGTGGGTGACTGCGGCGATGCGGTCGGCGCGGCAGTGGCGGGCGTGGGAGACGCGGTTCATGAACGGGTCGCCGGTGGTCATGAACCAGTCGGGCGCGTGCTCGGTGAGGACGGCGGGGGCGAAGGGGCGGTAGGAGGCTCGCTGTTTGAGGGCGTTGAGGCGGTCGCGGGTCTCGGCGCGGCCGGGGTGGGCGAGGATCGAGCGGTGGCCGAGTGCGCGTGGCCCGAATTCGAGCGGTCCCTGGACCCAGCCGACGATGCGGTGGTCGGCGAGCAGGGCGGCAACGGTGGGCACGAGGCGTTCGCCCAGGTTGGGGATGGCTCGGTATCCGGCGGGCAGGCCTGTGTCGGGCAGGGGGCCTGGTTCGGGGCCCCAGGCGGCGTCGGTGGGGATCGGGAGCCGGGGTTGGCCGAGCTGGTAGTGCCAGGCGTACAGCGCGGCGCCGAGGGCGGTGCCGGCGTCGTGCGGCGCGGGGGCGACGAAGAGGTTGTCGAAGCCGGAGTCGGCGGCGAGGTGGCCGTTGAGGTGGGAGTTCAGGGCGCATCCGCCGGAGAAGACGAGGGTGTTCGCGGTGGTGAGCCGCTGGAGGTGGCGGGCTATATGGGTGACGGTTTCGGCGAAGACTTCCTGTACGGCGGCGGCAAGGTCGGCTCGTTCCTCCAGGGTTGCGTCGGCGGCGGTGTCGGCGGTCCAGGCGCGCTTCCCGATGACCAGCGGGGTCTCGGTGTCGGCCGAGCCCAGCGGATGGGGGATGCGGACTTCGCCGTTGTCGCCGAGGTGGATCAGGGCACGGACGTTCTCGCGGTGGCGGCTGGGGTCGCCGTACGCGGCCAGGGCCATCATGCTGCCTTCGGGCTCGTCGCCGGGCGGGATGATCCGCTGCGCGAGGTTGCGGTAGAAGTGGCCGAGCGAGGGGTGGTCGCGGCGGGGGCCTGCGGGGCCGGGGATGACGGTCGGCATGGCCTGGTGGATGCGGTCGACGCGGTCGGGGTGCAGGTCGTAGCCGGTGATGCGTTCGCGGCCGGGGCCGAAGTCGGCGCCGAGGGACGAGCCGCCGGCGTCGATGACAAGTCCGGCGGCGTGGTCGTGGCCGGAGAGCAGGTAGCCGGCCATGACGTGGGCGGTGTGGTGGGAGATCAGTCGCAGTCGCTCGCCGAGCGGGGTGGGCAGGAGCGCGGCGAGTTCCTCGCGTTCCTCGGCGAGCCACCATCCGGCGGCCGGGGTGGGGCGCATGGACGGGGTCCATACGGCGTCGATGTCTTCGGGGCTGATTCCGGCGGCCTCCAGGCACCAGGCCAGGGCATGGGTGGGAGCGGTGAGCGTGGCTTTGTGCGTGTGCTGCTGCCGGTGGTGCTTGATTCCGCTCCAGCGTTCCTCTTCGGCGGCGTAGAGGCGGCCGTCGACGATCAGGGCGGCGGATGTGTCGTGGTGGAAGTTCAGGCCGAGGACTGCGGGCATGTTGGTACCTCCGGTCAGGCAGCGGTGATGGGCTCGGGCAGCTGGAGGGGGAGGACGGGCGAGCCGGAGTCGGTGTACTCGTGGCACTTGCCGCAGAAGCGGTAGTGGTGGCGGCGTGGGGCGAAGACTTTGGCCGTGAAGTCGTCGTCCCAGATGCTCAATTCGCTGTCGTCCTTGGCCATCGCGTTGAAGCAGCGGTAGCAGGAGCCGTCGAGTTCGATCATCAGGTGCTGGTCGAGGTAGCGGGCGCACAGGCCGCGCAGCTCGTTGTGGGGCTGGCCGACGTCGATGTGGTGGACGTGGTTGGTGACGTGGATCGCTCCGTATGCGGAGCAGAGTTCTGCGAGCTGGGTGAGGCGGTGGGGGCTGATGCCTTCCAGGACGCTGTTGACCACGACCGTTTTGCCGGCCGCGCGGAGGACTGGGACGGTGGCGTGGACCTCCTCGTAGTTGCCGTGTTCGTCGTCGCAGCCGATGAGGATCTGGTCGTAGGAGGCCAGGGTGGTGTCCATCAGGCGCTGGTTGCGGGCCAGGGTGATGGCGTTGGTGCCGAGCACCATGACCTTGTCCGGCAGGCGGGTGCGGGCGAGGTGGCTGAGGGTGGGGAAGTCGCGGTGGACGGTGGGTTCGCCGCCGTTGATGTGGAGCTGCTGGAAGGGGATGGTCTCCAGGCGGTCCAGGACGGTGGAGAACGTCGTGGGCGGCATGTTCTCGCCCTGGGCGCCGTCGGCGAAGATGCAGAAGTCGCAGGAGCGGTTGCACTTGGTCGTGATTTTGATCTTGGCGGTCTTCAGGACCCGTGGACGGACGGCTCCGGCGGGCATGGCGCTGCCTCCTTGGATGGTGAGGGGTAGTGCGTTCGTCATGTGGTGTGGAGAGTGAGGAAGTCCTCCACAAGTGCGTGGTGCCGGTCCCAGGCGGCGAGGGCGTCACGCAGGACGGCGGGGGTGGTGGGGCCGGTGGGGAGCAGGTCGGCCATGCGGGCGGCGAGCTGCTGTTCGGGGGTGCGCTCATCTGCGGCCAGGGTGCGCAGGACTTCGGCGGCGGCGCGGAGTTCCTTGGCCTCACGGGTGATGAGGTAGCCGGTGGCGACGCCGAGTGGTGGGCTGAGGTAGTACAGCCAGCGGGCGACACGGACGCGGAGCATGCCGGCGGTCATCGTCCAGGCCGTCGGCTGCGCGCCGTCGGTCTCATTGAAGTTGCTGCCCTTGGTTTGGGCGGGGACATGACGCATGGCGGCATCGAGTGCGACATGGGCGGATCGGAGCAGGTCTCGTATGGCAGGTGTTCGGCTCGCCATGTCGGGTTCGGCGGCCAGCGTGTGGCGGAGGAACGTTTCGGTGTGCCGCTCCAATCCGGCTGGGCGCCATTGGGTGAGGGCGGCGGACTTGCCGGGCAAGCGGTTGCGAGTCGCCAGGGCTGCGGCGGCGAACCAGCAGGGGGCGACGTAGTGCCAGGCGACACAGTGCCTGCGGTAGCCGGGGATGTCCTGGGTGACGTTGTCGGTGCTGTCGGCGGCCAGCTGGTAACGGCCGCCGAGCCGGGAGCCGAGGATGCCGCGGTAGAAGCGTTCGTCCAGGCGGCTCCACGGGGCTGACTGGGCGTGGGACTTCCAGCGCTGGAGAGTCGGGGCGTGGCCGTGGATCAGGCTCCAGGTGACCAGCTCGGGTGGGGAAACGCGACTGCGGTGGGCCTCGGAGACGGTGAAGGCGAATCCGGGTGGGTGCTCCAGCAGGCGCCGGTTGGCAACCTCGTGGGTGACGGCGCTGGCGTGGGCGGCGGCCAGGTGGTGGTTCCACTCACGCCAATCGGCCGGTGGCTGGTCGAGCAGGACGCGTACATCCAGGTCGGAGTGCGGAGCGAGCAGGTCGTTGCGCTGCCACTTGTGCGTGAGCATCGCCACCTGGAGCCCGTGACGGGCCAGCTCGTGGACGTACAGGGCGCCGAGCTCGTCGTACAGCGGCATCGTCTCGATCGGGGCGGCCATCACTGGTCCTCCCCGGCCAGCGGGCGGCGCACTGAGCACGACGAGGCGGCTGTGCCGGTACTGACCAGGGGCAGCAGCGGGAGGACGGGGGCGCCTTCGGGGCGCTCCATGCGGTCCCAGCGCAGGTCGTAGTCGACGTAGTGGAAGCCCTGCCAGGCATCGTTGCTGTTGCGCTCCAGCATGGCGCGGAACAGATGGGCGAAGGCGTCGGTGAGCGTGCCATCGGTGAGGTGGGGTTTGAGGGGGATGTCGCGGTTGTGGAGGATGCAGGGCCGTGCCACTCCTGTGGGGGTGATCTTGATGCGGTTGGCGTCCGAGCAGGTCGCGCAGCTGGAGTTGGAGATGAAGCCGATCGATCCGGCCCAGCCGACGGGCTGAAGGTAGCGGCCGGGACTGCGTACGCCGAGATCGCCCCGGGCGATCTCACCGGCGTCGGCGAACCAGTCCTCCAGACGGGTGCGGACTTCCGCCTCGGGGATGAACTCGGTGTCGAACAGGGCCTGGGCCGGGCCGATGTTCTGCAGCTCGATGAGGCGGACGGCGATCGGCAGGTTCCTGGCGAGTTCGGCGACCTGCAGGGCGTCGTCCAGGTAGCTGCGTTGCAGGACGCAGTTGACCTTGACCTTCAGCCCGCGGGCCAGGGCCTCGTCGATGGTCGTGCGGGTGGTGCGGGGATCGCCGCCGCCCATGATCGTGGCCGAGCGGGTCGGGTCGAGGCTGTGCAGGCTGACGTTGAGGTAGGTCAGCCCGGCGCGTTGGAACTGCTCGACGCTCAGGCCGTTGCGGAGGTTGCCGTGGCTGGTCATGCCGATGGAAGCGTCGGGGCCGAGGCCGTCGGCGAGGGCGGCGATCACGTCGAGGATGTCGGCGCGCAGGGTCGGTTCGCCGCCGGAGCAGTGGGCCTTCTTCACCCGCCAGGCTCCGGCCTCGGCCGCGATGGCTGCGTAGTCGGCGGCGGTGAGCGGCCGGTCCTTGTGGCCGTAGTCGGGCATGCAGCGCGGTTTGCAGAAGACGCAGTCCAGGTTGCACAGGGAGTTGAGGGTGAGGGCGAGGTAGGGGTGGTTGCGGCCGGTGGCGGCGAAGGTCGCGAGCAGGTCGCGGTGGTCGGCGGTGAGCATCGGGTCAGCCTCCTGCGGTCGAGGTGCGGGTGGTGGGCGCGGTGGCCAGGCCGTTCAGGGGCCATCCGGCCAGGTGGCGGTGCAGGTTGTCGGCGAAGAACGCCACGGCCTCGTCCATGTAGGTGCGGGAGAAGGTCGCGCTCTTGGGGGTGAGGACGACGCGCGGGTGTCGGCGCAGCGGATCGCTCATGGGCAGGGGGCGGGGGTCGGTGACGTCGAGAGCGGCGCCGCGCAGGCGTCCGGTGTCCAAGGCGGCCAGTAGCGCGGCGTGGTCGACCGTGGAGGCGCGGCCGAGGTTGACGAAGAGTGCCCTGGGCTTGAAGGCGGCGAAGGTGTCGCCGCTGAAGAAGTGGTGGGTGTCGCTGGCGGCGGGCAGCAGGTCGACGACTACGTCGGCGTTGGCGACCGCGGAGCGGATGTCGTCCGTACGCATCCACGTGATGCCGTAGCGGTCGGTGGCGGGTGGGTTGCGGCGTACACCGATGACCTCCATGCCGAACGCGCGGGCGGCGTGCGCGAGATCGGCGCCGATGCTGCCGCAGCCGACGATGGTCATGGTGGCGTCGGCCAGGTCGAAGAACTCCTCGGCGAGGTCGTCCTTCCACCATTGGTGGGTCTGCTGGAGGCGGTTGCTGGTGAACAGGCCACGGGAGAAGCCCAGGATCAGGCCCAGGGCGTGCTCGGCCATGGGGCGGCCGTGGAAGCCGTAGGAGCGGGTGACAGCGACACCGGCGGCCTCGGCTTCGGCGATCGGCAGGTGGTCGGTGCCGGCGGCCGGGGAGGCGATCCACTCCAGGTGCGGGGCGGCGGAGAACCAGTCGATTCCGAATCGCCAACCGAAGTACACCTGGGCGTCGGGCAGCTGCTCGGCGACGGTGTCGGTGGTCGCGAAACGGAAGTCCACCGCCGGGAACGCGGTGCGCAGGGTGCGCTCGTGCTCCTTGGAGAGGCGCCAGAAGGGATGCGGCGATTCCAGGCACACCAGAACCACGGGACGGCTCATCGCGACTCACCCCATGCGGTTGCTGACGGGGCCAGTGCCCACGGCGCGATCTTGGTGACTGCGGTGCGGATGGTGGCCAGATAGTCGTGCCGGGTTTTCAGTAGTGCGCTCCCGGCGCTCACGAGCTGTTCGCGCTCGCGCGGCGTCACCGTCAGGGCTCGGTGGATGGCTTTCGCCAGCGAGTCGGGATCGTTGGGCGTGGCGGCGTAGCCGGTCACTCCGTCCAGCACGGTCTGGGTCAGCCCACCGGTGCGGGTGGCGACCACGGGGCCGGCCTTCGCGGCGAAGGCCTCCAGCGGGATCCGTCCGAAGGGCTCCTCGCGGGAGGGCACGATCACGGCCCGTAGCGCTGGGCTGTGCAGCCAGCCCCGTACGGTCGGGGTGAAGCGGGTGATCAGCGTGGCGTCCACTTGGTGTTCGCGGATGATCTGGGCCAGAAGGGCCTGGTAGGCGTCTGCCTGCGGGGTGGTGCTGGTGGCGGCCAGCACCAGGTGTGGGAGCCGGATGCGCTGGCTGCGTAACAGGGCAAGGGCGATGAGGAGGTCTTCGAAGCCCTTCTCGGGCACGGCCCGGCCCATGGCCAGGAGGAATCCGGCACGGGCGCATGCGGGAAGTGGCAGTTCCGCCGATGGCTGGGCGGTCTCCTCCTCCAGCAACAACCCGTTGGTCAGGTCGAGGAGCGTTCGTGCGGGAATGCCGTAGTCCTGGCGCAGATGCCACCGCATGTGCTGGGAGATCGCCGCGATCCTGCCGCCCTTGGCGGCGACCGACCTCAGCCCTGCCCACTCCCAGCGGATGCGGGCCCGGTCCTCAGGATGGGCCACCATGGCGGTGGAACGTGGGACCAGGAGAAGGTCCATGTCATCGGGCGTATGTGGAGCCAGGCCGAGGAAGGGCACGTCGAGGCCGATCAGCAGGCAGCGGCCTGACTGGGCTGCCACCCCTGCGGCCTCCTCGGCGACCAGCTGGCAGAGGGTTTCGCAGCCGCGTACGGATTCGGTCAGAGCGTGACCATTGGAGGTGGGCACGACCCTGGCCCCGCAGGCGTCGAGCATGGCCCGCACCTGAGCGGTCCACTGACGATCCCGGTGCGGGTGGTCTTCAGGTACGTGCGCCGGAACGACCACGAGTCGGCCTTGCGGCAGCAACCGACTCAGGGCGGTCAGAAAAGCCCTGTTGCTGAAGCCGGTGCCAGAACTGGCGCCGTAGAAGCCGTCATGCAGAGCGACGACGACGCACGGTGACGCGGACGCGCGAGACGCAGAAGGCTGATCGATCGTGCCCGTGTTGGCCGCTGGCGGCACGGTCTCTACGGTCATGCTTTGTCCCCTCCGTCGAAGGTCCCGTGGTTCGAGCCTGTGCGCGGGCCGTCTGCCGCCGGTACGGCGATCAGGGCCCAGGTGCTCTTCGTGCCGTCCCCGTGCGGCATCCAGCCCCAGTCGCGGGCCAGGGAGTGGACCAGGCCGAGGCCGCGCCCGCTCTCGGTGCTGCCTGCCGACCCGTGGCGCAGGATCGGCGGGTTGGCGGAGCCGTCCTGGACCTCGATGAGGAGAAGGCCTTCGCAGCGGGTAGCGGTGAAGCCGATTTCGGGGCGCGGGGCGTGCCGGACGGCGTTGGTGACGAGTTCACTGACCACCAGGAGTACGTCGTCAATGACGTGCACGACCTCCCACGTCACCAGGGCCTTCTCCATCTCCTGGCGTACTCGCCGGACCTCTCGGGGCTCAGGCGCGGCGCCCATGGCCAACTGGGCCGTGGGCGCGAGGTCAGGGCACATACGGGGAGCGGGAATCGTGGTCGGCATTCCGGCCTCCTCAGCCCCTCCGCCACATGCCGGGGCGTGGGGACACTGGCGTCGTACGACGACCGGCAGAGCGGGCGCCAGCACCGACGGGTACATCCACGGCCCGCCGTGCCGGGTGGTGTTGGCTCGAAGGATCAGGCTCATGGCCACCTGCCTTTCTGCTCGGTCGGTGGATGTCATGGCCGCGACCTCGTGCATCGCGTGACATCAACTTCACCGGCAGTAACGGCCTGCTGGAAGGGGTGGCAGAGGTCAGCAAGGTTCGTGGGTTGGTCAGAATGGTCAGCTTCCGGTGGACTGCCGTCCCTTGGTGGGGAGTTCATGTGAGGGTGGGTAGTCAGACGGAGGCCGAGGAAGGCGAACGGAGGTACTGCGATGGGCGAGATGTCGTTGCTCGGCGAGTGCCTGAGCCAGTTGGACTGGTCGCCGGAGCGTCTGGCTCGCGAGATCAACCGGGTATGCGGGAAGGGCGCGATCAGCGTCAAGGCCCCATACGGCTGGCTGCGCGGTTCCTGCCCGCGTGGCCGCCTGCCGCAGGTAGTGGCGACGATCCTCACCCGACGCCTCAACGAGCCGATCACGGCGGAGGCGCTCTGGCCTGCGAAGTTCTCCGCCCGGTGCGTGATCCTCGCCGCGGATGACGGACTGGATCTGCCCTGGACCCAGGAAGGCACTCTTCAGTCCACTGCCGTGCTCGCCCCGTCTTCGGCCGCTCTCAATCAGCCGGTGACGCTGCTGGCGCTCGCCGGTCCTGACCTGATCCGCCCGGCGGTCGACTGGCTGACCGCCCCCGAGGCTTCGGCAACAGGGAGCGTTCAGGGCGAGCAACTGAACCCGGACGCGGTCGGCGTCCTCGCCGACCGGGTGGCACAGCTGCGGCGCCTGGACGACTCGCAGGGCGGTCCGCTGGTGCTGGAGTGGATTGCCCAGGACTTGCGGTGGACCGCGAACCTGGCGCGTACCGCCTCCTACGACGCCCCGACCGGGGCCCGTCTGTTCCAGGTGTTCGCCGAGCTGGCCCAGCTGGCCGGCTGGGTGGCCTGCGACCTGGGCCGTGACGCCCTCGGCCAGCGCTACTTCCTGGTCGGGCTCCGGGCCGCGCACGCCGCCGGCGACCAGCAGCTCGGCGCGAACATCGTCTCCTGCCTCAGCTACCAGGCGTCCTGGAACGGCAACCGCGATGACGCTCTCCGGCTGATCAAGCTGGCCCGTAGAGGGGCCGGACGTCCGCCCGCCGCTTCCGTACACGCGCTGCTGGCCACTCGGCAGGCTCGTGCTCACGCCCAGCTCGGCGAAATCGCCGAATGCGCGCAGACCCTCGACGAAGTCGCCGAGCTGGGGGAGACGATCACCACCGGGAGCGAGCCGTCGTGGGCCTACTGGGTTACCCCCGCCGTACTCGCCGCTGACGCGGGACGCGCCTGGCTGGAACTCGGACAGCCCGATCGGGCAGAACAGAGCCTGCTCAGAGGACTGCGGTTGTTCGGCACCACGCAGCCGCGCAATCGCCTGCTGCACAACACGTCACTGGCCGAGGCCCGACTCGCGCGACGCGACGTCGACGGCGCCGCCGAAGCCACCCAAGACGCCCTGGATCTGACCACGTCCTTCGGCTCCGCGAGGGCCCGGAAGCGCCTGAAGGACCTGCGGACGAAGTTCACACCCCTCGACGCTGCCGTGGCCCGAGAGGTCTGCGACAGAATCGATACGGTCCTGTCCGCCTGAAACCTCCGCACCAGGCTCGCACGAAGGAGCGCTCATGCACGTCCGCGAACAGGTCCCTCTGGCCACGTTGACCACCCTGGGTATCGGTGGACCTGCTGCGGCGCTCGTCGAACTGACCGACCTGGACGATCTCCCCGAGGTCACCGCCTTCGCCCACACCCAGGGAGCCCACCCACTCGTCCTGGGCAGCGGCAGCAACGTCCTCGCCGCCGACAGCGGCTGCCTCGTCCCCGTCATCAAGATGGCCACCAGCGGGATCCGGCTTGAGCCCCAGCCCGCCGACGGCTCCGTGCTCGTGACCGTGGAGGCCGGCCATTCCCTTCAGGACCTGGTGGACACCACCATCGCTGAAGGACTCACCGGGATGGAGACCTTGACCGGCATTCCTGGCACGGTGGGCGCCACCCCGGTACAGAATGTCGGCGCCTACGGCCAGGAGGTCGCCGACACCCTCGTCTCGGTCGAGGCATGGGACTGGGAGCAGAATCGGATGGTCTCGCTCACCGCCGAGCAGTGTCGGCTGGGGCATCGCACAAGCGTCTTCAAGCACTCGAATCGCTGGCTGCTGCTGAAGGTGGCCTTCCGGCTGCGGCCCTCCGCACTCAGCCGCACGATCACCTACCGCCAGGTCGCCGATGCCCTCGACATCCCGCTCGGCACCCGTGTTCCGCTCTCCGAGGCGGCGGCCGGCGTGCTGGCAGTCCGGCGGAGCAAGGGCATGGTGCTCACCCCGGGCGACCGCGACAACCGCAACGCAGGCAGCGTCTTCCTCAGCCCGGTCATTACCCCGCAGACCGCCGAACGGCTGCGGGCGCAGGACGCCCCCGTGCACGACTTCCCCGACGGCTCCACCCGGGTCAGTGCCAGCTGGCTGATCAAAGAGACCGGCCTCGCCCTGGGGGAGCGGCTCGCCGAGGGGGTACGGCTGTCCACCAAGCAGTACACCCTGGTCGCGGACGATGGCGCGACGGCTGCCGCCTTCGCCGCCGCCGCCGAGATCATTGTGAACAAGGTGCACAAGGCCACCGAGGTACAACTCACTCCGGAGCCGGATCTGTTCGGCGATGAACCCACCTACCGCCGCCTGGCCGAGCGGAGCCCGTCGAGCCGCCCGCTTGAGCCGTCGGGACGCACATCGTGATGGTGAACGAGACCGCTACCGTGTCCCGAGTGACCAGCACCGGAACCCCCGAGCCCATCGCCCAGCCCCGAGTCGCAGCGGGGGTGCTCTTCTTCGACGAGGCCGGAGAAGTGCTGCTCGCCAAGCCAACCTACAAGCCAGGTTGGGAGATCCCCGGCGGTTACCTCCACCCCGGCGAAACGCCTCGCGAAGGGGCGGCACGTGAGGTCACCGAAGAGCTTGGCATCGCACCGCCCATCGGCCAACTCCTCGTCGCGGACTGGGCACCCCACCCCGCCGAGGGCGACAAACTCCTCTTCATCTTCGACGGCGGGCAACTTCCCGACGACATCCGCGAACAAATCACCGTCGACGGCAAAGAGATCAGCGAATACGCCTACTACCGGCCCGACCAGATCGACGCGCTCCTCATCCCCCGGCTGGCCCGCCGAGTCCACGCGGCGATTGGCGCCCGTGCGCGGTCGGAAACCACTTACCTTGAGAACGGGGCATGCTTCGGCTTCGAGGCCTAATCCCACGGTCCGAGTGCACAGCCGACCGGGGGATCAGCCTTGCCGCCCGATCCGTCTCTGCCTTCCTTTGTAACCTTTAGCTCAGCAAGAGGTTATCGTTAATGGACACGAAGGGGTAGATGCCGATTTCCAGGCGCGCGGTAGATCCACTCATTTCGAAATCAATCAAAAAATACGTGCGCTCCGACTCGGATATTAGCCGAATGCGCGTTGCTCCTTCGCGGAAGATCTCCACCAATTGGTTCGCTCCAAGCTTCCAGAGGAATCTAACGGAACGCCCGGTGAGACTGTAGGAAAGTAGCAGGCTACCCCCTTCTGTGTCGAGATGAATTGTTTGCAAGAGCCCTTCCTCGGACTCCTCTGGGGCAACCCCGAGCTTCTCGATGATCTCGATTTCCTCGGGGGTGCTGAAGCCTCCGAAATCCACAAACCCTCCATTTGAAATGCCATATGTTCCAATTACCGTAAGATCGACGGACCGCCTCCTCTGCCATGGAGTATAGAGGTGGAGAATCGGTAGGTCCCGTCGGGCATGATCTGCCACGTGGTCTGGGCCTGGACTCCACCGAAGGGTCCCATGATGAGCGTGTTCGTTTCACCGAAGGTCCCGTACTTACTGGTGAAGGTCTTTTCGAAGCCCTGCTCTATGCCTTTTCTCAACTGCTCGGACACGTATGCCCGTGATTCCGGGGAGTCTCGCAGGCCAATTCGACTCAACTGTTGATCGTTTTGTATGGCGCGAGGTGTGTTGTGGGGATCGAAGGCAATGTCTTTATTGTATAGGTAGTCTAGCTTTCGGGGATTTATTTCCGCCTTTGCGGAACATGGTGAGAGGCCAAGGGGATCGGTCCAGGTGTGGGGATTGTGGACGTATGCTGCTGGGTTTGGCGCGGGCTCCAAACCCAGTGGGTCGGGGGTGGTGTAGCGGGCGGTTTCGGGGTCGTAGTAACGGTGGAAGTTGTAGTGGAGGCCGGTTTCGGGGTCGAAGTATTGGCCGGGGAAACGGAGGGGGGTGTAGGCAGTGCTGTCGCGGGTCCAGGTGGTGGCGCCCCAGAGGGTCGTGCGGGTGCGGTAGCCGACCCGGCCGGTTTCGTCGACGAGTTCGGTGGGGGTTCCGACGAGGTCGGTGATGATGGCGAAGAAGCGGGAGTCGACTTCTTGCTGGGGGACGTCGGCGGCGGTTATTCGCTCGGTCTGGGCGAGGGGGCGCAGGCCGTCGTGGTCCCAGGTGAGGGTGACGGGGTTGGGGTTCTGGGGGGAGCCGGTGGTTTGTTCGGCGAGGGTGGGGCCGTCCCAGGTGAAGTGTGTCTGTTCGGCGATGTCGCCGGTGGCGGTGAGTCGTTGTTTGGCGATGCGGCGGCCGAGGGGGTCGTAGATGTAGCGCCAGACGGTGCCGTCGGGGGTGGTGACCGTGGTGAGGCGGTCTTCGGCGTCCCAGGTGTAGCGCCAGATGTCGGGTTTGCGGGACAGGCGGGTCTTCTGGCGCAGTGTGATGCGGCCCTGGGCGTCGTGCTCGTAGCGGATCCGGCCGGCGTGGGTGATGCGGGTGCCGGTGTAGGTGCGGGTGCCGGTGGCTTCTTGGCCGGGGTGTTTGGTGGGCCAGGAGGCATCGGTCTGGTTGCCGGTGTCGTCGTAGGCGTAGCGCTCGGTCCAGTTGCGGGCGTGGACTGTGGTGACACGGCCTGCGGCGTCAAGGTCGAAGGTACGAGAACCGTCCAGGTCATCGTCGATGGCCATGAGGTTGCCGTCGGCCCGGTAGGTGTAGGTGCGGTGCTGGAGGCGGCGGGTGTCGGCTGTCAGGGACTGGGCGGTCTGGCGGCCGAGGGCATCGAATGTGGTGGAGAGCGTGACCACGTCGCCGAAATGACGGACGATTTCGCGACCCGCGGCGTCATGCTCGAAGTCGAAAGTGTGGCCTGCTGTTGTGAGCGTAGTGCGGTTGCCTGCCGCGTCGTAGGTCCACCCGCTGACCGCGCCGGTCGGGGTCGTGCGGGCGGTCCGACGGCCGAGGTCGTCGTAAGTGAAAGCCAGAGTACGGCCGTTGCAGGCTTCGGCGGTGATGCGACCGAGGCGGTCGCGCTGGTAGGTCAGGGAAGCTTCGGGGCTGGTTGCCTGGAGGAGGCGGCCTGCTTCGTCGTACGTGAAGGAGGTCTCGGCACTGTCGGCTGTCTTGGTGATGACGTTGCCAAGCACGTCGTGCGCGTAGCTGGTGGTCTGGCCGAGGGCGTTCGTACGGCCGACGAGTTGTCCGGCCTCGTCATGGACGTAAGTCAGCGTGCGGGCGTCGAAGTCGGTCTCGGATATCAGGCGGCCGGCGGGGTCGTAGTCGTAGGTCCAGGTCAGGCCCTGGGGGTTGGTGACCTGGCGGAGTTGGAGGGTGGTGTCGTGGGTGAAGGTATGCCGCACGCCGTCTGGGCCGGTCTGGGCCGTGAGCAGGTCGAAGTGGGTGTATTCGGATCGCGTGACGCCGCCGATGGCGTTGGTGTGGGTGAGGACGTTGCCTTCGCCGTCGTACGTCCAGGATTCGGTGGTGCCGTCGGGGGCCGTGCGGGAGGAGAGTTTGCCCTCGATGGTCCAGGTGAGGCGGGTGGTGTTGCCGAGTGGGTCGGTGGCGCTGGTGACGCGGCCGAACCCGTCGCGGAGGTAGCGGGTGACCGCCCCCAGCGGGTCGACGATCTCGACCGGTAGACCGGCGCTGTCATGGCGGACGCGTGTGGTGTTGCCTAGCGGGTCGGTTACGGCGGCCAGGTTGCCGGCCTCGTCGTAGGCGTAATGCGTCGTGGCGCCGTCCGGGCCGGTGCCGGAGGTGCGGTTCCCCGTCGCGTCGTAGGTCTGGCGCGATGTGGTGCCGTCGGGGTTGCGGATGACGGTGGGCAGGCCGAGGTCGTTGTAGGCGGCGATGGTGGCGTTGCCGTCGGGGCGGGTGATGGTGGCCGGGCGTCCGGCTTCGTCGTATTCGAAGGTGACGGTCCGGCCGAGGGGATCCGTGCGGGAGAGAACGCGGTCGTAGCGGTCGCGGGTGGTGCGGGTGGTGTTGCCCAGTTCGTCGATCTCGGCGACGACCTGGAGGGCGTCGTTGATGAGGCGGCGTCTGGTGTGGCCGAGGGAGTTGGTGATGGTGGTGACGCGCAGGCCGGTGTCGGGGTCGGTCTGGTCGTAGTCGTAGGTGTTGCGCAGGTGGCCGGCGGCGCCGCCCTGGGAGATGCAGCGGCTGTGCTCGTCGTAGACGTATTCGAAGCGGCTGCCGTTGCGGTCGGTCCAGGAGGTGATGCGGCCGGTGTCGTCGTAGCCGAAGACCAGGGGCTGTCTGGAGGAGTTGATGACCTCGGTGAGGCGGCCGTCGGTGTAGCCGTAACGGATCAGCTCGACGTCCGATCCGCCCTCCCCCGCGCCGGCCAGGTGGAGGGCGGTGATGCGGCCGTGCTGGGTGGTGATGCGGAGGTGGTAGCCGGCGTGGTGGCGGATGGCGAGCGGGGTGCCGATGCTGTCGTGCTCGAAGTCGATGGCGCGACCGTGCCGGTCGGTGATCCGGCGGATGAGGGCCAGGTTCTCGTCGTAGGAGGCGAAGGCCTGGGTGTGGCCAGTGTCGGGGTCGGTGACGGTGTAGCCGTCGTCGGTGCGGTCGAGCAGCCAGCGTGAGCCCTCGCGGGGCTGGGTGGGGACGCCGGGGACCGGGTGGGGGAAGTCGAGGAGGTGGCCGTCCTCGGTGATGAGGACGACGCCCTGGGAGTCGATCTCCAGGCGTTGGTCGGCGGTGCTGGCCCAGCTGCGGCCCATCCACCAGCCGGAGCGGTAACTGGATTCGTACTTACGGGAGAACAGCAGGGGCAGCGCGCCGGGAAGCCGCACGTCGGTCTGCGGGAGGAGCACGCGGCCAGTCGCGATGTCGACGGGGTCGTCTTCGCACTTCACGGCGTCGTTCTCGCGGGAGGCGTTGCGTGGTTCTTCGTCTGCCGTCCTGCGCGCCGCTCCTTCCGCCGCGTCGTCCGCGCTGCGTGCCGCGCCTTGTTCGGCTGCGTCGAGGGCACTGCGTTCGGCGACGGTTTCGGCGCCTTCTTTCGCGGCGGCGATGGCGGTGCGTTCGCCGGCGGTGGCGGCGGTGCCGGCGCCGTCGGTGAGGATGGCGGTGAGGATGTTGAAGCCGAGGCGGCCGCCGGCTTCGCTCGGGTCGCTGCCCCAGCCGGTGCCGACCAGGGCGCTGGGCAGGCGTTCGGGGTGGGCGGCCATGGTGACCAGGCCGGCGGCGGCCAGGTTCATGCCGGTCATCCACTCGGCGGGGTGGGTGAGGTTGTACGGGTCCATGGGGTTGAGGCTGCGGGCGAAGCGGCCCAGGTCGGCGGCGCCGCGGACGATGCCGCCGAGGCCGTGTTCGAGCTCGACGCCCATGGCGGCGCTCTTGTCGTTGCCGGTGGCGAGCAGGCGCATGGCGAAGGACGGCTCGGCCGGGGCGAGCTCGGTGGCCCCGGCGATGGCGGCTTGGGCGTCGCGTGCGGCGGAGTCGCGCTGTTCGCGGGCGGTGTTCAGGATGTCCTGGGCGGCCTGGCGGTCGTCGGTGCCGGGGTCGGTGAAGGCGGCGGGTTTCACCGGTGGGTTGTCGGGGTTCTGGCCTGCCGCGAGCATGTCGTTGTAGGTGTCGATGTCGAGGTTGTAGAGCTTGACGGCGGCGTTGTAGTCGCCGACCGCCTGTTCGGTGGCTTTCTGGCCGTCGCGGTAGCGCTCGACGGCCTCCTTGGCCTGCTGCTGGGCCCAGGTGATGGTGTCGGCGTAGCGGTCCAGGGCGTCGGCAGCGTTGCCGCAAGCGTCGGCGGCCTTGAGCCACTTTTTGGGGTGGGTGTCGAACTTCTCGCGGAAGGCGTCGGCGGCCTTGCCGGTCCAGTGGGCCGTGTCCAGCCTCGAAAGCCCCGAGTGCGCGTTCTCGAAGGCGGCATGGAACTTCCGCAGATGTTTTACGGTCCTCCGGATCGCCTCGGCGTCACCGTGGACCAGTTCCTTGGGCTCCTCGCTCTGCCCGAGCTGCTGCTCGGCGACGTCCGCGCCGAGGGCGGAGGCGGCCCGGTCGCCGAAGTCCTCGACGGCGTCGGCCGCGCTGTGCAAGCCCACGGTGTCCAGGGCGCCGCCGGCCACGTCGGTCGCGGTGTCGATGCCCTCGCCGACCAGCTTCTTCGTACCGTCGTAGGCGCCTTCGAGCGCGTCCCCGAGGTTGTTCAGGCCCCAGCTCATCAGCTGTCGCTCCCGAACGCCTGATCCTTGGCCGCTTCCAGCTCCTCGCCGGAGACCCCGAACGCGCGTAGCAGCGCCTCGTTCTGGGTGCCGCCGGTCAGGCTGTCGCGAGCGGTCTCCTTCCAGGTCTGGTCGACGGTCTGGGCCGACTCGTTGAAGGACTGTCCGCTGTAGTCCGGGTTCAGGGAGGACTTCATGTCGGCGACGACCTGGTCCCGGGACATGGCCGCTGCTTGCTCCTCGGTCAGGTGGGGGTTGCCGATCGCCGTGTTGACGCCGACCTTGAGGGTGTCCTTGGCGTACTGCTCCATGTCGTTGTAGATCCCGGCCGACAGGTTCAGGCCCTCGGCGAACTGCGTCGCCTCACCGACCAGTTCCCGCACGCCCCACTCCCAGCGCTCGCAGAAAGTGTCGAACGCGCCCGTCAGCCCGGCCGCTCCCAGTTGCAGCCCGGTCAGCTGCAGTTCCTGAAAGCCCCGTCCGACGTCGGAGTAGCCGATCTGCCCGGTGACGTCCTTCAACTCGGCGATCACCCCGTTAAGGCCCTTGGCCACCTCCGCCAAGGCTTCCGGGTCCGCGCTGTAACCGTCCCCCACCCCGCCGCTCACGCGTCCACCGCCACCGCGTCCGGCACGATCCCCGCCACCGGCGGGAACATCACCGGCCGCTCACCCGCCACGTCCAGCGCCACCCCGGTAGGCACACCGACCTGAGGGATCACCACATCCAGCAGCCGCGCACCCAGCACGGATATGAACTCCCAGTCCGAGCCCGGCGATTCGGGGCGTGCGCCGCGTGCCGCCGCGAACCGTGCCAGCTCCGCCTCGTCCGAGAACGCGTAGATCCACCGGATCCCGCCCGACTCGGCCGACCACATCCCGCCCCCGGCATCCAGCGGTACCAGCACCGTGTTGCGCCGGAACTCTCCCAGGAGCGCGGCGAACCACCGCCGGAATTCTGCCGGTCCGGTTGTGTCCGTGGCTGCACTTCCCCCGTTAGCACGCATGAACGCAATCCTCCCAGCTGGCACTTTGCAACGGCAACGCCGCTTTGACCTCGGAGGTGATTCACAGGTCGGGCAATCCGCCCAGGGCGACCACAGCGAGGTGCTACTACGCCGGGTGTTCCTACTTGCGGCGGCGCTGTCCGTCGTGGCTCGGGAGGGCGGGCCGTGGTGTCGCCGGTTCGGTTACGTGCTGCTGTTGCGTGGCTGTGCGGATGGTCGAGCGTTTGCGGGCAGCTTCGGCGACCGAGTTGCGGGCGGGGTTGCGGCTGGTGTGAACTGCCCCTTGCGTGCGAGTTCGTTGCGCCCGTGGCCCCGGACAGCTGCCGTCCGGGGCTTCCGTGCTGGTCCAGGACCTACGCAGGCGGCAGGTTGTCGATCTGGCCCTGAAGCCGCACGATGTCCTCTTCCGCCTTGGCGAGGCGAGTACGGATCTTCTCGACCACGTTGTCCGGGGCCTTCGCCAGGAACGCCTCGTTGCCCAGCTTGGCCTCCGCCTGGGCCTTCTCCTTCTCGGCCGCAGCAAGGTCCTTGGCCAGGCGCTTACGCTCCGCTGCGACGTCGATGGTGCCGGACAGGTCGAGCGCGACCTTGGCACCGGCGACCGGGAGCGTCGCGGTCGCGTGGAAGCCGTCGCCCTCCGGCAGGAGACGCAGCAGCTGGCGGATGGCAGCCTCGTGGGAAGCGAGCTGCGTGCCCGACAGGTCCAGGCGGGCCGGGACCTTCTGACCCGGCTGCAGGCCCTGGTCCGCACGGAAGCGGCGGACCTCCGTGATCACCTTCTGCAGGTTTTCGATCTCCGCCTCGGCGGCCGGGTCACGGAATCCGCTGTCAGCCGGCCAGTCAGCGATCACGACGGATTCGCGGCCGGTCAGCGTCGTCCACAGGGTCTCGGTGACGAACGGTACGACCGGGTGGAGCAGGCGCAGGGTGAGGTCGAGGACTTCGCCCAGGACGCGGCCGGAGACCTCCGCCTGCTCGCCGCCCTCGAAGAAGGTGGTCTTGGACAGCTCGACGTACCAGTCGAAGACCTCATCCCACGCGAAGTGATAGAGCGCGTCGGCGAGCTTCGCGAACTGGTAGTCCTCGTAGTAGGCATCCGCCTCGGCCACGATGCTGTTCAGCCGGGACAGAATCCAGCGGTCCGCGGCAGCGAGCTTCTCGACGGGCGGGAGGTCTCCCTCGATCGTGGCGCCGTTCATCAGTGCGAAGCGAGTGGCGTTCCAGATCTTGTTGGCGAAGTTCCGGGACGCCTGGACCCAGTCCTCGCCGATGGGCACGTCCGTACCGGGGTTGGCGCCCTTGGCCAGAGTGAAGCGGACGGCGTCCGAGCCGTACTTGTCCATCCAGTCCAGCGGGTTCACGGTGTTGCCGAAGGACTTCGACATCTTCTTGCCGAACTCGTCGCGAACCATGCCGTGGAACGCGATGGTGTGGAACGGCACTTCGCCGTCCATCGCGTACAGGCCGAACATCATCATGCGGGCGACCCAGAAGAACATGAGGTCGTACCCGGTGACGAGGACGGAGTTCGGATAGAACTTCTCCAGGTCCGGGGTCTGCTCCGGCCAGCCGAGAGTGGAGAAGGGCCACAGACCAGATGAGAACCAGGTGTCGAGGACATCTGTGTCCTGGGTCCAGCCCTCGCCGGTCGGCGGCTGCTCGTCGGGGCCGACACAGACGGTCTCGCCGTTCGGGCCGTGCCAGACGGGGATCCGGTGGCCCCACCAGAGCTGGCGCGAGATGCACCAGTCGTTGAGGTTGTCGACCCAGTCGAAGTACCGCGGCGACAGGTCGGCGGGGTGGACGTTCACCTGGCCGTCGCGGACCGCGTCGCCGGCGGCCTTGGCGAGTGTCTCGACCTTGACCCACCACTGCAGGGACAGCCGCGGCTCCAGCGTCGTCTTGCAGCGCGAGCAGTGGCCGACGGAGTGCGTGTACGGGCGCTTCTCGGCGACGATCCGGCCTTCGGCCCGAAGAGCGGCGACGATCGCCGAACGCGCCTCGAATCGGTCCAGGCCCACGAAAGGACCATGAACCGTGATCACGCCGCGCTCGTCCAGCACCTCGATTGAGTCGAGCCCGTGGCGCTGACCGATGGCGAAGTCGTTCGGGTCGTGGGCCGGGGTCACCTTGACGCAGCCGGTGCCAAACGCGGGGTCGACGTGGGTGTCCGCGACGACCGGGATCGTACGGTCCGTGAGCGGCAGCTTGATCCGCTTGCCGACCAGGTGCTTGTACCGCTCGTCGTCCGGATGGACAGCGATCGCGGTGTCGCCGAGCATCGTCTCGGCGCGGGTGGTTGCGACGATGAGAGTGTCTTCGCCCTCCCCGTACTTCAGCGAGACGAGCTCACCGTCGTCGTCCTGGTAGTCCACCTCGATGTCCGAGATGGCCGTCAGACAGCGCGGGCACCAGTTGATGATGCGCTCGGCGCGGTAGATCAGGCCGTCGTCGAACATCTTCTTGAAGACGGTCTGGACGGCCCTGGAAAGGCCCTCGTCCATGGTGAAGCGGTCACGGCTCCACGCGACGCCGTTGCCGAGGCGGCGCATCTGGCCAGCGATCTGGCCTCCGGACTCGGCCTTCCACTGCCAGACCCGCTCGACAAAAGCCTCGCGTCCCAGGTCGTGACGTGACTTGCCTTCCTTGGCAAGCTCTCGTTCGACCACGTTCTGAGTGGCAATGCCGGCGTGGTCCATGCCGGGCTGCCACAACGTCTCGTACCCCTGCATGCGCTTGCGGCGCGTGAGGGCGTCGATCAGCGTGTGCTCGAAGGCGTGGCCCAGGTGCAGAGAACCCGTCACGTTCGGCGGCGGGATGACGATCGTGTACGCGGGCTTGTCGCTCTTCGCGTCGGCCTCGAAGTAACCACGCTCTACCCAGCGCTCGTACAGCGACCCCTCTACCTCGGCCGGCGCGTATTGAGTCGGCAGTTCAGGGGAGCTGTTGGGGCGCTGAGTGTTATCGGTCACGAGGGCCAGTCTAGGGGCCCGGTGCTCCTCGCTTCGCCTGACTATTGCGCGCAGACCGTGCCCTGGTCAGGACATGAAAGTGGCCGCACGGATGTGATTCAAGTGTGACCAAGAACACTCCCGTGCGACCACTTCCTAGCCTACCCCCTCCGCCACAGCGGGAGGGCCAGCCCCACTTGGCTTGCAGCTCATCTGCTACCGCCGGGGGCGGTTGTTCCGTCCCGCAGCGGCGGAAGGGGTCGTTGGCTGCGTTGGAGGCGTCTCGCAACCTGCAGCCCATGC
The DNA here is from genome assembly GCF_042751495.1 of Streptomyces sp. NPDC059373. Lineage (NCBI taxonomy): Bacteria > Bacillati > Actinomycetota > Actinomycetes > Kitasatosporales > Streptomycetaceae > Streptomyces > Streptomyces sp. NPDC059373. The sequence continues at coordinate 708,363 of NZ_JBHYXC010000002.1, forward strand.
GCCTGTGGTGGTGCGGCGGCGGGCGGCTTCGGCGCGGCGGTTGGGGGCTGGGTCGCGGCTGGTGTACTGGATCCGGGTAATCAGGACGCGGGCGGGTTGGCGGGCGGTGGCCAGTTCGCGCTGGGCGGCGGCCTCCTTGAGGAGTTGGTGGGGCTTGTGGCCGCCGGCTTCGGCGTCGGCGAGGACGGTGGCGAGGGCGGGCCAGCCGGGGTCGGCGAGGATGCGGGCGGCATGGTCGGGGACCGCGGCTCGTACGTCGTTGGCGAGGGTGTTGCGGGTGTCCGCCTTGGGCTGGCGCTGGGCGAGCGTGGCGAGCTGCTGGGCGGCGGCGTGGTCGTAGGCGGCCTGCAGGTGCTGGACGGCCTGGTGGGAGGCTGCGGCCTGCTGGGCGTGTCCTCGGGCCTGGTGCCAGCGGCCGGCGAGGATCGCGGACCAGACGAGGGCGGCGATCAGGACGGCGAGGGCGCTGCCGTCCTTGCCGCTTCCGGCGTTGACGAGGTTGCGGGCGGCGGTGCGCAGGCCGGTGGCAGTGCGGTGCTCGGCGCGGATCTGGGAGCGCTGGGCGTGGGCGAACGCCTTTGACGCAGCCCGCAGTTCGGTGCGGAGTTCCGAGGGTGCGGCCTGCGCGGTGGCCTCGATGAGTTCGCCGAGTGCGGCGATCTGGGCCTGGGCCAGGCTGCCGTCGCCCTCGCTCGTTTCGGCATCGGCGAGTTGGCCCGGGAAGCCGTCGAGGGCTTCGGTGGCGCTGTGCCATGGGGTGCTGGGCCGGTTGCGGCGAGCGGTGGGGTGCTCCTCCGGCATGTTGGTGTCGAGACGGGCTTCGAGCTTGGGCAGGGACAGGTCGGGGGCGATCTTCCCGCCGGGGATGTAGATCTGCTCGCCGTCCTTGTTCAGGTCGCCGGGGCGCCCTACGGAGTAGCCGATGAGGTCGCCGGAGGGAGCGCGCCGGGGCTTGACCTGGACGTCGTCGGCTTGAAGGTAGGCGAGGAGTTCTTCGACGGTGGAGGTGTAAGGGATGGCGGCGCGGATGCGGTCCTGGAGCCATTCGCGGCTGGTCTGCTCCCATCCCAGGCGCTTGGCCTTGTGCATCTCACCTTGCGTGGGCCGCCTGGCGGCGGTGCCGTCACCGGTGGCGAGCTGGCGCAGGCCGTAGTCCTTCTCGATGGCGCGGCATTCGGTTCCGGCGCGTCGGCCGCTGTCGTTGAGCTTGGGGCGGCGGCCGTCTTCGCGGACGGTGGTGGCGAGGATGTGGATGTGGTCGTCGGCGTGGCGGACGGCGATCCAGCGGCAGGCCAGGTCATCGCCCGTGGGCGCGATACCGGCGGCTTGGACGATGCGCTCAGCGATGTCGGCCCATTCGGCGTCGGAGAGGTAGCGGTCCTCCGGGGCGGCGCGGACCGGGCAGTGCCAGACGTGGTCAGTGACCTTCTGACCGAGTTCGCTGTTGCGCAGGCGTACGGGGGCGTCCAGGTGACGCGCGAGTTCGGTGAGGGTGGCCCTCTCGTCCCGGCCAGGGTCGGGCAGGCCGAGCGTGGCGAAGGCGCCGACGATATGGGGGTCGTGGTGCTCGTCGTGGCGGCCGGGCCCGTAGAGGTAGGCGAGCAGACCGCGGGTGTTGGCGCCGGGGTCCTTGATGGACGCGATCACAGTCAGGCCTCTTGGTCGGCGGGCTGGCGGAGGGCTTCGGCGATCTGCGTCAGCAGGTGGTGCAGGTCGTCGAGGGTGTGGCGGAAGTCGGTGGGTGGTTCGTAGGCGCCGTTGAAGGCGCGGGCGATCTGGTTGACGTTGTGGCCGATCCTGTTGAGGTGGCGCAGCGCTTGGGCGCGGAAGACGTGGGTTTGGCGGCGTTCTTCCGCCAGCGGCAGGTCGACGAAGAACCGGCCGTCGATGAAGGCCAGGGTGACGTCGGCGGCGAAACCGGACTCTCCCCAGTAGCCGTGGGCGGCGGCCGAGGTGTGCAGGCGCTCGCGCTCGCCGGGCGTGAACCTCAAGGGGCCTACGCGCGCGGTGCGCTTGGCACCGGTGAAACGCCGGATCGCCGGCTGGGCGCTCTGCACGGCAGGCTCGCAGGCCGTTTCGTCGGCTATGGCTGGTGCGGCGGTTTCGCTGGGTCGGACGGCGGCGAGTGCGTCGCTCTGTACGGCGTGGAGCGTGTCCCGGTCGGGGTCGGCCACGGCCCCGACCTTCTGGCCCGGCGCGCCCTCGCGACGGGCCTTCTCCGCCACCCCTGGGGCGGAGAACCTCCCAGTTCGGCCATGAGTCGGACTGGGGGGACTACTGGCTCCGCCAGGAGTCCCCTTACCGAACGCCCGACGCCAAAGGACCTTCAGGTCAACGGATTTCGATGACCGGTCCGGACCCTCGGTGGGGTTGTCGTCGAGGTGCGACCTCTTCTTCACTGCATTGTCTCCTCTCGGGGCACGCGGGGTGTGGGCGCCGCCGGACTGTCTGGGGCGTACGGGTGGGATGGTCCGGACGATCAGCGGTTTGGTCGGGACGGGAAGTGTGGTGTAGCGGGCTGCTGTCCGGAGTGCGAGGGACTGTCGTGGTCCAGTACCGGAAGTATTTTCGGTACTTCCGGTACCGGGCCACGTGGAGTGGAAGGGGCCGGTCAGAGGCTGTTGCCGACGGTGGCCGTGTCAGTGGTGGCTTCGGTCTCCAGGCTGCGGATGACTTCCTTGAGGCGCTCGTGGCTGATGGTGTGACCGGCATTCCGGATGGACTCCAGGACGGCCTTGCGGGAGACCGTGCCCATGGCGGTGACCGTGGGGCGGGCGATGGCCACCAACTCGTCGATCTCTGCGCTCGGCGGCCGTCCCATGCGCCGGGTCGGCGGCTGGATGTCCTCCGGCGCGGCGTCGGCGGGCTCCGAGTCGTCGAGCGCGTCACCCTGCGCGGGTGCGGTCGACTCCGTGAACGTTGCCGGCTCGGCGTCGGCCGGGGCTCCCCGGTCTGGTCCGGTGCCGCAAGTCGGAGGATGCGGGTGGTCGGTTCCGGCGGCGTGGCGGGTGATGAGGATGTAGAGGTGGACGGCTCCGGCGAGGGCGAGCGGGGCGATGGTGCTGAGGGCGCCGACGGTGAAGTCCCCGAGCCGGAGCACCCCGGATGCGGTGGCGGTTTGTTGGTTGATGCGGATGGCGTGGAGGGCGTTGGCCCAGATGCTGGCGGCGGTGGCGGTGCCGAACAGCGTCCAGACGTACAGGCGGGCATGGAATGGGGCGGCACGAAGGATGATCAGGGCGCGCACCCCGTAAGCGATGAAGCCGTCGATCACCAGCGGGAACAGGTACGTGAGGATTCCGCGGACGTGGATGGCGACGGCCATCTGCTGCAGCGCGTCGTAGGACAGCGCGCAGCCGGCGCTGCCGAGGACGGTGATGGCAGCGCGGTCCCAGGCGGACATGCGGGCAGCGGGTATTGCGGTGGTGGTCATGAAGGTCTCCGATGGGCCCTCCCGCGCGCAGACGGATGCGCTGCGGGAGGGCGAGGTCGGGCGAAGGGAGATGCGGCGGTCCGCTGATCAGGCGGTGGTACGCCTTCTGCGGTCGGGACCGGTCAAGACGGCTCGCTCGGTCATCTCCGCCAGGCGGGAGGCGATGCGGTCACCGAGGACGTTGCGGATCTCGCGGACCGGCAGGTTCGTCGTGAACACGGTGGGGAGCAGTTGCTCGTAGCGGTGGTTGACGAGCCGATAGGTCAGCTCCTCGGTCCACTCGCTGGCCTTGGCCGCGCCGAGGTCGTCGACCAGCAAAAGCGGGCAGCGGGTCATCATCTGCAGATCGCGTTCGGCGTCGTGGCCTTGGCGGGGCCGCTGGGCGGCGTACAGGTCGGCGGCGGTGATCACCTGCCAGCGCAGGCGCACACCGGCCTGGAGGAGGCTACGTACGGCCCCGTAGGCCTGATACGTCTTGCCGACGCCGGTCGGTCCGGCGATCAGCAGCGACGGGCCGGTGGCGATTCCCCGCGTACTGCCGGGTCCGGGCCTGGCGGCGAGGGTCACCTGCTTGACCCAGATGGCGACCTCGGGATGGTCGGCCTGGGCATGGCGATAGCGCGGCGGAATGCGCCCCTCGGCGAGTTCCAAGGCGTCCGCCTGCTGCTCCGGCTCCTCGTCGAGGACGTGCTCGGGGGTCAGTCCGCGTGCGGCGAGGAGGCGTTCCATGCGCTGGCGCATCGCGATACCGGCCTGCTCGGGATCCCGGCTGCCGTGCTGGCGGGGGTGGTGTCGGCGGATCACAGGTCACCTCCGTACGCGGCCTCGACATCTGCGGGGTTGGTCCAGGCTCGGTGCCCGCGAGCAGCAGGCCGGTCGGCGTTCATGACCTCGTTGACGAGACTGGGCAGCAGGCTGGGGCTGAGCCCTTTGGTGCGCAGGCGGTCCAGGGCGGTGCGGATGTGGGCGGGGTCGATGCGTTCGGCGAGGAGTTGGTTGATCTCCCGGCCGAGGTGGCCGAGGAACTTCTCGGGCGGCCGATGGGCGCACGCGGCGACGTATTCGCGGATCAGCTGCCGGGCAGAGACGATCTCGGGCGCGGGGGCGCTTGCGCCCCCCGAAGGAACAGATCCTAGGTCCAAGATCCTAGGTCCTAGATCCGGACCCTGAGCCCTCACTGACGACTCACTGAGTCCTCCGTGACTGGGCACCGAGGAGTCACCAAGACCCTTCTGACCTGCGTCTTCGAGATTCGCAGAAGGCTCGGCGGTTTCTCGTGAGGCCTCGGGGAGCAGTCAGTGAGGGCTCAGTGAGCCCTCACTGACTGCTCCCCGAGTACGCGGTGAGGGCATCCCGTTCTGCGCGGTGTCGTGGTGGGGGCAGGCGGGGTTGCGGACGCCGCTGGGGCGGTTGATCTTCTGGTGGAGGTGCCAGGTGACGATGTGGAGGTAACGCTTGCCGTCCTGGCCGGCGTAGCGGCAGATGAGGTCGGCGTCGGCGAGCTGGGCGAGGTCGTTCTCCACGTCCATGGGGCTGTGGTCGGGGCGAAGGGACCACAGCAGTCCGGTGATGACGGCGGCCTGGTCGCGGAAGCGGCCGTGGTCGTCGGCCTGGGTGAGCAGCCCGACGAAGGTCCGCTCGGCGGACAGCGACACGGCGGCCAGGGATTCGGAGGCGAAGGCCTCGGGCTTGATGGTGCGGATGCGCGCCATGTCTATCGCCCCGCCTTCGGCAGGGCGTGGCGGGCGGGGGATGCGGGGTTGGGTGGGGGCGTCGTACCCTGGGGCACGGAGACTCCTTACCCGGAGGGCCATATGGGACGGCAATCCCGGCCTACCGGTTGATCGTTCTTTGGATGGGCGGTCGTCAAGGTTTCTGCTTCAACCCCCGGCGTTCGCAGCGCCGGGGGTTCTGTCGTCTTCGGGCGTCTCTCAGGTCGATTCGGTGGTGGAGATCAACAGTACCATCCATCTTGCGATTCGCAGAGCATTTCTGCAATCCGCAGAGGCATGCTACTGTTTTGACCTTGCTGCAAACCGCAGAGAGTCACTACGAGAGGGAGGAGTCGACCCGGTGACAGACGACGCCCCGCCCGAGGAGTCCGCGCCGCTCAGCGGCGAGGAAAACCTCGCCGTCCGCATCAAACTCGAACGCGAGACACGCGGCTGGAGCACCAACGCCGTCTCCGACCGCCTCAACGCCGCCGGCTACGACATGAACCCCTCCGCCGTCTGGCGCATCGAGAACGGCAAACGCCGCGTCAACCTCGACGAGGCCATCGGCTTCGCCGAGATCTTCGGCCTCTCCCTCGACAGCCTCGCCGGCCCGCCCCGCCTGGCCGCCCACGCCAGAGCCATGGAACTCGTCGAGGTCATCCGCCGCGCCTGGGGCGACGTCCAACGCGCCAATCTCGCCTTCACCCAAGCCCGCGACGCCCTCGACATCTACCTCGACAACCACCCCGACATCGCCAACGACGTCGATGCCGTCATCTCCAACGCCCTCGCCCACGACACCATGAACCTCCCCCAGCCCCACGAACTGCACCGACAAGGCGAATAACCCCACCGCCCCATCCACCCCTGAGCGCTGCGAACGCCCAGGCCCCAGGAAACCCCGCGCACCCACAACCGCCCATCCAAGAACGATCAACCGGCAGGCCAGGGATTGCCGTCCCCTGAGGCCCGCCGGGTAGGAGCCTTCCCTTGCGCCGATTCGCGCTACCCCATGCTCTCCTCGGACCCTGGCACACCGCTGAGGAGCTGAAGGCCCATGCCTGAGCCCCTGCGAAGCGACGTCATGCCACCCCGCCTTCACCTTCCCGAAGAAGTCGCTGCCGTCCTTGGCTGCTCTACGTGGTGGGTCAAGGACCGCGCCCGCCGACGCCTCATCCCCTTCACCCGGGTCGGCCGCGCCTACCGCTTCACCGCCGCCCAGCTCACCGAGATCATTCACCTCCACGAGGAGCGACCCGCCCAAGCCGCGCCACACGTCGTGTCCGCCCCGCCTCCTCCCGCGCCCCGGCCTTCCCGGTCCGGCGAGTCCGCGGTGCGCTTGCAGGCCCGGGCTCCGCGCCGAGCCCGCCAGGCCCAGTACGACACCGCCGCGTAGAGAGGAGGGGACACCCATGGGTTTCGCGGAAAAGCGCGGGAACTACTGGCGCGGTCGCTACAAGACCACGCCGAGCAAGCACAACACCGTCCTCGACCCCACCGGCAAGGCGGTCAAGTTCGCCACCAAGCGCGAGGCCAAGCGCGCTGCCGACGAAGCGGAGATGCAGTTCCGACGTGGTCATTGGCGCGACCCAGCTCTCGGACAGGAGACCTTCGGCGAGTACGCCAGCCGCTGGTACGACGCCCAGGACCTGGCCGCGTCCACCATGCAGAACTACCGCCGCCACATCGAGGAGCACCTCCTCCCCGACTTCGAGGACAAGGCACTCGCCGGCATCCTGCGCACCGACATCGCCCTCTGGGAGAAGAAGGCAAGGGCCGCTTACGCCGCCTCCAGCGTCAAGACCTGGCGCGCCACGCTCCATCTCATCCTGGCCGACGCAGTCGACGAGAGCCTCATCGACGCCAACCCCGCCACCAAGCGCCGGGGCCGGGGCAAGCGTGCTGGCCGCTCCAGCGAACGAGGCCCCGAGAAGGTCGTCACCGACCCGCTCGGCACCCTGCTGATCGCCGAGCGGGCAGCCCTGCTCTCCGGCCGGGACGATGAGTTCGTCGCCGTGGTCCTCAAGGCGTACACCGGCATGCGCTGGGGTGAAATCGTCGGCCTGGAGAGGGAGTTCGCCCGGTCCAGTGCTGTACGCGTCGAGTGGCAGCTGTACGAACTCGATAGCGGCGAGATGGTCCGCTGCCCGCCCAAGGACGACAGCTACCGCACCATCGACACCCCCGACTGGCTGTCGGCCCTGGTCGCCAACCACATCGCTCGCACCAAGCCGACCCCCTGCCCTTGCCACGGCAAGACCTACGTCTTCCGAGGCCAGCGCGCCGCCCGCACCGGTGGCCACCACGGCGCCAAGCTCGTGGACGTCGCCCGCCGCGCCAGGGTCTCCACGGGCACCGTCTCCAACGTCCTCAACCACCCCGACCGCGTCACCGAGCCCACCCGCATCCGGGTCGAGGCCGCCATCGCGGACCTCGGATTCGTACGCGGAGGCACGGTAACCGGCCACACCGCCCACTGGCGCCGCAACGGCTTCTCCACCTGGCTCTTCACCCCCGCCGTCTCTGGCTGGTACCCGAAGAAAGCACCCCAGGAGGCGCGGCCGGTTCCGCTGCTTGGCGAGCCGTGGCCTGGCATCCCTGTCCGAGGGCGTAACGCTCAGGGACGGGCCGACGCCTGCTGGGCCCCGGTCGCGAAGGGTCTCACCCCGCACGGCCTCCGCCACTCCCACCGCACCCTCATGGAGGACCTGGGCACCGAGAAGGTCCTCATGGACGAGCGCATGGGCCACATCGACGGCTCGGTCTCGGCGCGCTACGCCCACGTCACCCCGGGCATGCGTAAGCGGCTGACGGGCGGCCTGACTGAGCAGTGGGAGGCCGCCCTCGACGCTCGTCTGGGGGTGTGCGTCGGCTCACCGGTCCGCGTTCTCGATGACCTACTACGGGTACGGGCGGACGCACGCCAACAGTAGGGCAGAGGTAGGCGTCGCGCGCTGAGTCCAGGGCGCGACGCCTACCGAGGGCGCCGCTTCGGCGGTACCGGTCCGGGGATGACGTCGAGGTTCATGTGCTCCTTGAACAAGTGCACCAGGTTGGCTCCGTCAAGGAGTTCGAGCCGCCCGTGTTCGTTGGCGAACGCCTCGCTGGCGCGGCCGAACCAGGATGTCGTCACGAGGATGCCTTTTGCTGCCCGCTTGTGTTCCACGACGCCGGCGAGTGCGGAGACGGTCTCGAACGGCACTACGTTCTTGGTGCGCTTGGCCTGGATGATGCACAGCCCTTTCATGACGGGGTCGGTGTTCATCGCGACCGCGTCCACCCCCTCGTCCTTCGACGGCTGGGTGTTCACGCTGTCCAGGCCGATGGCTTCGAACAGTTGCCTAATGAGGTGCTCGAACTCCGTGGGTTTCAGGTCCATCAGCACCGGTCGGCTGTCCAGGCCAGCCACGACGTCCAAGCTGTCCATGAGACGGAACTTGGACAGATCGAACGTAACCAGCGGGCGCACTGGTTCCAGCTCGTACGGGTTCGGTGAGATCAGTGACCTCAGCCGCTTCAGACAGGCACGCGGGTCCACCTGTGTCAGGACCAGATGACTGAACTCTGCCCTATCTGCCTGGAGCGTGATCAAACACGGATGGACCTTGCGCCCGGTAGCGCGGTCGATGGTGGCCACATGTCCGTTCAGGGCGATGGACTGGACTACGCCTTCGGCGTCGGCGGCAAAGAGCTCGTGCACGGTGCGCAAAGCGGTCTGCGCCAGGACTGACGCGTACAGGTCCTTGCGCTCTTTCTCCGGGCGCGGAACGGGTGTTATCTCGTCGCGCATCTTTACATAGCGGTATGCGCGGGCCGTGGGGACCACGTCCTCCAGCGGCAGGTCGATCTCAACGAGCAGATCACCCGTGTCCGCCTGATACGAGACCTGATGGGCCTTCGGAAAGCCGTGTGGGTACACCGAGGCCGCCAAGGCCTGGTCGATGAACCACCCGACAGCCTCAACATCCCTGTCCCGGTAGGCGTTACGGCGTTCCTCGAGCGCAGTGTTCCACGCCTCGATCAGGGCAGCTTTTTCCTGGTTGCGTTCCTCGTGCTGCCTACGGGCCTTTTCCAGCTTCTCCACGCGTTTCTTCTCGTCGCGTGCGTGCTCCCGCAGCGCTCTGTCGAACCGCTTGCGGGCAGTTTCGAGCTCCGCGTCGTACCCGCGACGTCCAAATCCGAGAGCACCGAGCAGTCCTCGTGGCGGCTCGGGCTCATACTCTTCCCAGCGAGGCAGGGGCGCAGCTTTCGTGCGCCCTTTGGGCGGCACGAACAGTGGGGGAACGAACTCCTGCCTCAGCCGATCGAACGTCAGCGGGCGCCCGTCCACTACGGCTGTGCGCAACAGCTTTGAGAGTTGCTCGGCATCGTGCTCGGCCACGCTGGTGCGGTCAACAGCCTCCTGGGCACGGGCCGCTTCGTACGCGAGCTTCTCCTCGCGCGCCTTCCGCTTGGCCTCGGCCTCGGCGGCCCTCTGGGCCTTCTCTCGTTCTCTGGCCTGCCGCGCGAGTTCCCGTGCGTATGGATCGTTCCCGCCCGCCACTGTTTCCCCTAGCTCAGTGCCTGATCGTCAGATCGGAACGTTCCGCAGTATCCCGTACCGGGCCGATGGCGTCAGCAGGTACTTGTCGAAGGCGTCCCCTGCTACCAACTGCCCCGGTCGGCCTGCGACTGAAACCGCACGGTGCACCTCAGGTAAGGACTGGGCCGTGTGCACTTGGCTGCTGCAGTTCGCTTCTCGGCTGCCTGGTTACTCGCTTTCGCGCGAGTTCAGTCGGCGCTGCCAGTCCGCGAACTGAGCCCGGATAGCAGCGGCCTCTGCGGCAGCGAGGCCGTACGCAGCGAACTGCTTGTCGGTGTAGCGCTGGACGCGGGCGAGCGAGTCGGCGAACATGCGCGGCTCGAAGCCGTCGTCGTTCTGCTTCGCCAGCTCCATCAAGCGCTCGCGGGTGAACCCGGCCTTGAGAAGCCCGTCGATGTCGATGGCGTCGCGGACCTCCGCCCGCCCGTCCAGTGCGGCGATCTTCCCAGCGGCGACGTCGTCAGGGTGCAGTACGGGACCGAGTTCGGACGCCACGGGCGGGTGGTGCAGGAACTCGGCGACGAGTTCGACCTTGTTCTGGATCCCGCTGGCCGGTTCGGTCACGGTGAGCCGCGTGTACGTGTGCTCGGGATTCTGGTGCGCGACGACGACGGTGAAGCCTGCGGCTTCGTAGGCCGCGATGACCCGTTCGGTGGCCGCGGGCATTTCCGCGGTGGCCCGCTGGAACGGAGCGAATAGGTCCACGTCGTCGCTGATGCGGTTCACGATCTGGTGGGCCTGGACGGCATAGCCGCCTGCGAGGGCGTAGCCGAAGTCGTCGGCGAGCGCGTCGAGCCCGATCCGGATCAGGCGGCGGTGCAGTTCGTCCACTATGCGGCGGCCGCCGTCGTTGCGAGTTCGGGGAACCGGGCCTGCCAGGCCATACGGGCGGGGGAGGGCAGGAACAGGCTCGCCCAGTGGCGGCGCAGCAGCGTGGCGTTCAGATGGGTCCGTAGATCGTCCGGGGCCTGGGCCTCCCGGATGACCCGCTCGTACATGAGCAGCAGGTCGGCCTCGTCGGTGAGGTCGTACACGTAGTACGGACCCCAGTCGATGTGGCGGGGCAGCGTCATGGCACCGGCTGTCGGCCCGACGAGTTCGTCGAGCGACTCCGGCAGCGCGTAGATCCTGGCTGCGGCGTACCTGCTCATGAACCCAGCATGCCGCAAGGTGTCCGAGCGCGGTACTGAGCCCGCCGTTGGGAGCCGGGTTTCGAGGTCGGCTCCCAAATGGCTCCCAAGGACACTCAGAAAAGCACTCAGGGCCCGATCCATTAAGTGGATCAAGGCCCTGACCTGCTTAAACGAAGTCGGGGTGGCGGGATTTGAACCCACGGCCTCTTCGTCCCGAACGAAGCGCGCTACCAAGCTGCGCCACACCCCGGTCCTGCGATGCCGCGCCGTTTCCGGCGCGACGAGGATTACTCTAGCGGACCGGCTGCCGGAGACGAAATCCGGTTTTCGGTGTCAGGCCCGGCCAGGGGGGCTCAGGCGGGGCGGGGGGTCAGGGTGAGGAGGGTGGCTTCGGGGGGGCAGGCGAAGCGGACGGGGGTGTAGCGGTTGGCGCCGCAGCCGGCGGAGACGTGGAGGTAGGAGCGGTGGCCGGCGGCGTCGTGGGTGGAGAGGCCCTTGACGCGGTCGGTGTCGAGGTCGCAGTTGGTGACGAGGGCGCCGTAGAAGGGGATGCAGAGCTGGCCGCCGTGGGTGTGGCCGGCGAGGATGAGGGGGTAGCGGTCGGCGGTGAAGGCATCGAGGACGCGCAGGTAGGGGGCGTGGACGACTGCCAGGGACAGGTCCGCGCTCGATTCGGCGCCGCCGGCGACGAGGGGGTAGCGGTCGCGCTTTATGTGGGGGTCGTCGAGGCCGGTGAGGGCGATCTCGATGCCGTCGTCGAGCTTGAGGCGGCCGCGGGCGTTGTTGAGGCCGACCCAGCCGGCGGTGTCGAAGGCGTCGCGGATGCCTTCCCAGGGGTTGCGGAGGACGCCGGTGGCGTGCCCGTGCCCGTTCTTGCCGTTGAGGCCGTACTGGCCGCGGCCGCGCTCGAAGAGGTAGCGGGCGGGGTTGCGGAGCTTGGGGCCGTAGTAGTCGTTGGAGCCGAAGACGTACGTGCCGGGGAACTCCATGAGGGGGCCGAGCGCGTCGAGGAGCTCGGGGACGCCCTCGGGGTCGGAGAGGTTGTCGCCGGTGTTGACGACGAAGTCGGGGCGCAGGCCGGCGAGGGACTGCAGCCAGTGGCGCTTCTTGTTCTGGCCGCTGACCATGTGGATGTCGGAGACCTGGAGTACGCGCAGCGGTCGCATGCCGGGGGGGAGTACGGGGATCTCGACCCGCCTCAGGCGGAAGGACCGCGATTCGATTCCGGCGGCGTAGGCCACGCAGGCCGCGCCGACTGCCGTGATGCCAAGAGGGACTCCGTATCGAGCGCGCATGCGGTCCATGGTGACAGACGCCCTGTCAGACCCTAAATTTTCGGCCCCCAGGCGGCCGACCTGGCAGACTCGATGCCATGACCACCACGCTCAAGCAGCGCCTGAAGGACGACCTCACCACCGCCATCAAGGGGCGCGACGAGCTGCGCTCCGCCACTCTCCGGCTGACCCTCACCGCCATCACGAAGGAAGAGGTCGCGGGTAAGCAGGCCCGCGAGCTGTCCGACGCCGAGGTGGTGAAGGTGATCGCCCGCGAGGAGAAGAAGCGCCGGGAGGCGGCGGAGGCCTTCGAGCAGGGCGGCCGCAAGGAGTCGGCGGAGCGGGAGCTCGCGGAGGGCGAGGTGCTGCAGGCGTATCTGCCGAAGCAGCTCGACGACGCGGAGCTGAGCGGGATCGTGGCGCAGGCGATCAAGGAGTCGGGCGCCGAGGGGCCGAAGGCGATGGGCGCGGTCATGAAGATCGTGAACCCGAAGGTGGCCGGGCTCGCGGACGGCGGCCGGGTGGCGGCCGAGGTGAGGAAGCAGCTGGCCGGCTGACCGCCTGGCCGTAGGGATACGGATACGGATACGCGTAAGGGGCGCCCCTGAGAAGGGAGCGCCCCTTACGCATGCGGTCAGAAGGAGGGCGGCACCTAGCCGCCGTTCCCGCTTCCGTTGCCCCCGCTGCGGCCGTTGCTCGTGGACCCGGTACTGCTCGAACTGCCCGTGGTGTTGAAGATGCCGCCGAGCAGCCCGGTGCTGTTGGTGCTGCCGGTGCTGGTGGTGGTTCCGGTGGTGCCCGTCGACGTGCCGCCGTTGCTGTTCCCGTTGTTGTCCTTCGAGGTGTCCTGGATGGCCACCGTCGGCAGGTTGGCGGAGGACGTACCGGACAGGGCGCCGGTCATCGCGTCCTTCCAGATCGGGCCCGGGGTGTCGGCGCCGTAGACCTTGGAGTGGTACTGGCCGCCGATGGTGATGTTGATCATCTTGCGCTGGTGGTTCGGGTCGCCGACCCAGACCGCGCCGGCCATGTTGGAGGTGTAGCCGACGAACCAGGCCGCGTAGCGGGAGTCGGTCGTACCGGTCTTGCCCGCGCTGTCGCGGTCCTTGAGGCCGGCCTGCTTGCCGGTGCCGTCCTCGACCACGCCCTTGAGGAGGGTGTTGAGCGTGGAGGCGGTCGTCGTGGACATCGCCCGCTCGCACGAGGTCTTCGGGACGGCCAGCTGCTTGCCGGTGGTGTCCGTGATCGACTCGATGGCGGTGGGTGAGCAGTAGACGCCGCCGTTGGCGAAGGTGGCGTAGGCGTTCGCCATGGTCAGCGGGGTGACCTCCTGGGTGCCCAGGGTTATCGACGGGACCTGGTCGAGCTTCTTGCCATCGGCCCGCTGGATGCCCATGGAGGTGGCCATCTTGGTGACCGAGCAGACGCCGATGTCACTGATGAGCTGGACGTAGTAGGTGTTGACCGACTTCGCGGTCGCCTCCTTCATCCCCATCGGGCCCTTTTCCGTGGTGCTCTCGTTCTGGACGGTGGCGCCCTCGTTGTTCGTCCAGCTCCCGCTGCAGGTGGAGACCGGGCTCGGGTACGCCATCTTGTACGGCGCCGGGTAGACCTGCGAGGCGCTGGTGCCCTGCTCGATGGCGGCGGCCGCGGTGATCGCCTTGAAGGTGGAGCCGGGCTGGTAGCCGGCGCCGCCGCCGCGGTTGCGGTTGACCGAGTAGTTGATCGTGGTCTGGTTCTTGCCGAGGCCGTACGGGCGGGACTGGCCCATGGCGAGGATCTTGCCGGTGCCGGGCTGGACGAGGGTGACGGCGGTGGCGACCTCGTCGCTCGCGTAGACGTGGTTACTGATCGACGACTGGACGGAGGCCTGGGCCTTGGGGTCCAGGGTGGTCTTGATGGTGAGGCCACCGTGGTCCCAGCGCTGGACGCGGGCGGCCCGGGTCGTCCCGAAGGTCTTGTCGTTGAGGAAGACCTCGCGTACGTAGTCGCAGAAGAAGCCCGCGCCGTTGACGGCGGTGATGCAGCCGCTCTTGGGCTTGCTGACCTTCAGGCCGAGCGATGTCTTCTTCGCGGCGTCAGCCTGCGCCTGCGTGATGTCCTTCACGTCGGCCATCCGCTGCAGCACGGTGTCGCGCCGCTTCTTGGCCGTCACCGGGTCGTTGATCGGGTCGTACGTGCTCGGCGACTGGACGAGGCCGGCCAGCAGCGCGGACTGGGGCAGCGTGAGGTTCTTGGCGCTGGTGCTGAAGTAGCGCTTGGCGGCGGCCTCGACGCCGTACGCCTGCTCGCCGAAGAAGGTGATGTTGAGGTAGTTCTCAAGGATCTTGTCCTTGCCGAGCTCCTGCTCGAGCTTGATGGCGTACTTCATTTCCTTGATCTTGCGGCCGAGCGTCTGCTGGGTGGCCTGGGCGACCTTGGTCGGGTCGTCGCCCGCCTCCTCGATGAAGACGTTCTTCACGTACTGCTGGGTCAGGGTGGACGCGCCCTGGGCGACGCCGCCGTCCTGGGCGTTCTTGTTGAGGGCGCGGAGGATGCCCTTGACGTCGATCGCGCCGTGTTGGTAGAAGCGCGAGTCCTCGATGGCGACGATCGCCTGCTGCATGGTCTTGTTGACGTTCTTGAGTGACACGACCTGGCGGTCCCGCGAGTAGACGGTGGCGATCAGACCGCCGTTCGCGTCGAGGATCTGGGTGCGCTGACTCAACGGTGGACGCTTCAGTTCGCCCGGCAGCGAGTCGAACTCGGACGCCGTGCCCTTCGCGGAAAGCCCGAGTGCGCCGGCGGCGGGCAGCGCTATACCCGCCAGCACGACGCCCGCCAGGACGCTGACTCCGAGGAACTTGGCGGCCTGCTGGGCTGTGGAGAGCCCCCCGCCCGATCGCTTCTGACCCATGCAGGGCATCGTACGTTGCGATTCTTAGGACGTGCGGCCACCTGTTCGCCTATCCTGTAACAAGAGCAGGCGCGACCCGCAGCGTGCGTCTGTCCACCCCCGTCACTCTTGTGGGTGATGAGAAGTGTCCGAATTCCTGTCATATGCCATAGGTCTCGGGCGCTGGAACGCTCGAAATATCCGACTTTGACGCCTAGGTCGGATATGTCGCCAGCTCACTCCCGCGGGTGATCTGCCGCGTACCCATAGTCCGTTCGGGCCATTCAAGATTGGGCCTGAAAGGGCTGTTGCGCCGTGCCCACCTTCCGTAACGTCCTCAACTGGCGGCGGTGAATATGCCGCTCGCCGCCGTGGGGGAGCCTCGATTCGGGAGAGGACGGCGCCAGCATGAGCAGCTGGGTAACCGACTGGAGCACGCTAGCCGCGTGTCGTACGACGGATCCGGACGAGCTTTTCGTCCAGGGAGCGGCCCAGAACAGGGCCAAGGCGGTGTGCACCGGCTGCCCGGTGCGGACCGAGTGCCTGGCGGACGCCCTCGACAACCGCGTCGAGTTCGGCGTGTGGGGCGGCATGACAGAACGAGAGCGCAGGGCGCTGCTGCGTCGGCGCCCAACGGTCACCTCGTGGCGCGCGCTCCTGGAGACAGCGCGTACCGAGTACGAGCGCAGCACAGGCGTGCTGCCGCTGGACGACGACGAGTACGGCGACTACGCGGCGGTCGGCTGACCCTGTGCGAGACGCTCGCCGATCTCGCGCAGGCCCGCCAGGTCGTGTACGTCACCGGGCAGTGCGGCCACGTCCACCATGGGCACCTCGGGGTGCACCGAGACGAACCGGTCGCGGGTGCGGCGCTCGCGCGCGACCAGCTGCATGCGCTCCGCGTGCAGCCGCAGCAGTCCGGCGGCGAGGCGGTGCGCGTCGTGGGCGTCGTGCGTGTTGGTCTCTTTGGACTCTGACTCGGGAGAGTTGGTACGAAGTCCAACCTTCCCGTCCGGCTGATCCACAATGCCGACCTTTTGAAGATTTTCTGCGGATTCGTCGAACTCCCCGCTGGGGAGGGGAGTTGGCGACTCCTCCGAGCCCTCTTCCGAGCCCTCGTCGTCCTCCTCCAGCGCCTCGGCGGCGGCCAGCGCGCGCTCCGCCGTCAGCCGCTCCGCCCCGCTCCCGTGCACCCGGTTGAGCACCAGGCCCGCCAGCGGCATGTCCTCCGCCGCCAGCCGCTCCACGAAGTACGAGGCCTCGCGCAGCGCGTCCCGCTCCGGCGCCGCCACCACCAGGAAGGCGGTGCCGTTGGCCTGGAGCAGCTTGTACGTGGCGTCCGCCCGCTTGCGGAAGCCGCCGAACATCGAGTCCATCGCCGCCACGAAGGTCTGTACGTCGCGCAGCAGCTGCCCGCCCACGACCTTGTTCAGGGTGCCGGTCATCATCGACATCCCCATGTTCAGGAACTTCACCCCGGCCCGGCCACCGACCTTCGCCGGCGCCATCAGCAGCCGGATGAACCGCCCGTCCAGGAAGGACCCCAGTCGCTTGGGCGCGTCCAGGAAGTCCAGCGCGGACCGGCTCGGCGGGGTGTCCACGATGATCAGGTCCCAGGCGTCGAGTGCGCGGAGCTGGCCCAGCTTCTCCATGGCCATGTACTCCTGCGTGCCCGCGAAGCCCGCCGAAAGCGACTGGTAGAAGGGGTTCTCCAGGATCGCCCGGGCCCGTTCCGGATCGCTGTGCTGCATCACGACCTCGTCGAAGGTCCGCTTCATGTCGAGCATCATCGCGTGCAGTTCGCCGCCCGCCGACTCGTCGACGCCGTTCACCTTGCGCGGGGTGTTGTCCAGCTCGGTCAGCCCCATGGACTGGGCCAGCCGCCGCGCCGGGTCGATGGTCAGGACGACCGCTTTCCGCCCGCGCTCGGCGGCCCGTACGCCCAGGGCGGCCGCCGTGGTCGTCTTGCCGACGCCGCCGGAGCCGCAACAGACCAGGATGCGGGTGCGCGGGTCGTCGAGCAGGGGGTCGATCGCCAATACCGGACTCTCCAGGCTCATGCGACTCCCAGCCCCTGCTTCCGTAGATTTTCAGCCAATCGGTAGAGCCCACCGAGGTCGACGCCGTCGCCCAGCAGATCCAGCTCGTACGTCGGCAGTCCCAGCTCTTCCAGCTCGGCGCGCTCCCGCCGTTCCAGGGCGACCCGCTCGGCGTGCTCGTGCGCCTCCGCCAGCAGCGGGTCCACCAGGCGCTCCGCGTGGCCACCACGGCGGGCGCCGCCGAGGCCGGCCTGCGAGAGGGCCTTGGCGACGGCCGTACGCTGCCCGTTGGCGGCCGCGCACACGGCCTCGGAGTCCAGGACGACCGGCCGCACCATGTTGATCACCACACCACCGACCGGCAGCCCGGCCGCGCGTAGTTCGGCGACGCCGTCCACGGTCTCCTGGACTGGCATCTCCTCCAGCAGCGTCACCAGGTGCACCGCCGTCTGCTGGGACTTCATCACCCGCATCACGGCCTGCGCCTGATTGAATATCGGCCCGATCCGAGCCAGGCCGGCCACCTCGTCGTTGACGTTGAGGAAGCGGGTGATCCGGCCGGTGGGCGGCGCGTCCATCACCACGGCGTCGTACGTCCGCCAGCCCGCCTTGTCCTTACGGCGGACGGCCTCGCACGCCTTGCCGGTCAGCAGCACGTCGCGCAGACCCGGCGCGATGGTCGTCGCGAAGTCGATCGCGCCCAGCTTCTTGAGCGCCCGGCCGGCCCGGCCGAGCTTGTAGAACATGTCCAGGTAGTCCAGCAGCGCCTGTTCGGGGTCGATGGCGAGCGCGTGCACTTCACCGCCGCCCGGGGAGACGGCGATCTTCCGCTCCACGTACGGCAGCGCGTCGGTCTCGAAGAGCTGGGCAATGCCCTGCCGCCCTTCGACCTCGACCAGGAGAATCCTTCTCCCCTCGGCGGCCAGGGCGAGCGCGAGCGCCGCGGCGACCGTGGTCTTTCCCGTGCCGCCCTTGCCCGTCACGATGTGGAGCCTGGTGGCGTTCGACTGTTGAGGGCTCACATATGCGAGCCTAACCAGTCGGGCGGCGGGCTACGCGTGAGGGCACCAGGGTCAGGCATTACAGTCCCTGTCATGGCTAAGTGGGAATACGCGACCGTGCCGCTGCTTGTGCACGCGACGAAGCAGATTCTGGACACCTGGGGCGAGGACGGCTGGGAGCTCGTCCAGGTCGTGCCGGGGCCCAACAACCCCGAGCAACTCGTCGCCTACTTCAAGCGCGAGAAGCAGGCATGAGCGCGGCCGAGGCCCGTCTCGCCGAACTCGGGCTGACCCTCCCCGGGGTCGCGGCACCGCTCGCCGCCTACGTTCCCGCCGTCCGGTCGGGCTCCTACGTCTTCACGGCCGGCCAGCTTCCTCTCGTTGACGGCAAGCTCCCGCTCACCGGCAAGGTCGGCGCGGAAGTCACGGCCGAAGAAGCCAAGGAACTGGCCCGCACCGCCGCCCTCAACGGCCTCGCCGCCGTCAAGTCCGTCATCGGCGACCTCGACCGCCTCAAGCGCGTCGTCAAGGTCACCGGCTTCGTCGCCTCCGCCCCCGACTTCACCGGCCAGCCCGGCGTCGTCAACGGCGCGAGCGAGCTCCTCGGCGAAGTCCTCGGCGAAGCCGGCATCCACGCCCGCAGCGCGGTCGGCGTCGCCGTCCTCCCCCTCGACGCCCCCGTCGAAATCGAGCTCCAGGTAGAAGTCCAGGACTAGCCCCGCCCCACCGCCGGCGTTTCATCCCCCACCCCAAACCCCGGACGGGCTGAAGCTGGCTCACCCGGGTTGTGGGTAGGCCGTCCGCCAGAGGGCGAGCGAAGCGAGGTGGGGGTCCCCCCGGCCGAAGGCTGGGGGTGGGGGCACCTCCCAAAGGAAGCTTTGGGGGAGGGCTGGCACAACCCGGCCACGGACCCGCGGCCGACACTGCACGCGTCCGGGGTCCAGGGGCAGCGCCCCTGGTTTCGGGAAGGGGCGGGGTGGGGGAAAGCCACCCCGCCCAGGCCCGCAGCCGCCACCCGACCGCGCAACCCACCCACCCGGCAAGGGCGCGGCGGCGTCAAAGAGGGGCCCTATCGAACATCCCCGCGGAAGCGCATAGCATCCGCCCCATGACCACCACGAACGGCCAGTGGTTCCCGGCGAGCTGGCCGGAGCGGATCAGGGCGCTGGCGGAGGGCCGGCTGGAGCCAGTCGTGCCACGGCGGGCGGCGACGGTGATGTTGCTGCGCGACACCGGGACGGGAGGCGGCGGCCCGGCCGTGCACATGCTGCGCCGGAGCACGTCGATGGCCTTCGCGGCGGGCGCGTACGCCTACCCCGGCGGCGGGGTCGACCCGCGGGACGAGCGGCCGGTCGGCTGGGCGGGCCCGGGCCTGGACGTGTGGGCGGAACGGCTGGGCGTGGACGCGGTGTCGGCGCAGGCGGTGGTGTGTGCGGCGGTGCGGGAGACGTTCGAGGAGTCCGGGGTGCTGCTGGCGGGGCCGGACGGCGGCAGCGTCGTGGCGGACACGACCGCCGAGGACTGGGAGGCGGACCGCCGGGCCCTGGTCACCCGGGAGCTGGCGTTCGCCGACTTCCTGGCCCGGCGCGAACTCGTGCTGCGGTCGGATCTGCTCGGGCCGTGGGCGCGGTGGATCACCCCGGAGTTCGAGGAGCGCCGCTACGACACCTGGTTCTTCGTGACGCTGCTGCCCGCCGGCCAGCGCACCCGCGACGTGTCCGGCGAGGCCGACCACACGGAGTGGCTGCGGCCGGCCGAAGCCGCGGCGGCGTACGACCGGGGCGAACTGACGATGTTGCCGCCGACCATCGCGACGCTGCGGGACCTCACGCCGTACGCGACCGCCGCCGAGGCCCTGGCCGGGGCTGCGGGCCGCGACCTGAGCCCCGTACTGGCGCAGGCAACGCTGGAAGGCGGCGACATCGTGCTGAGCTGGCCGGGGCACACGGAATTCACGAAGCGAATCGCCCCCAGAGCCCCCAAAGCCCCTAAAGCCCCCAAAGACACTGGAACCACTGGAACCGGAGCTGTCGAATGACCGCGGCCATCCTGCCCGGCGACCCCCGCCCGACCGTCGGGGGGCAGGCGACCGCGCGCGCCTTCTGCGTGCTCGCGCCGAACCCGTCGCCGATGACCCTCGACGGCACCAACACCTGGATCGTGAGCGAGCCGGACTCCGACCTGGCCGTCGTCATCGACCCGGGCCCGGCCGACGAGGCACACCTCGAGCACGTCGTGAGCACTGCCCGCTCCCTCGGCAAGCGGATCGCCCTCACCCTGCTCACCCACGGCCACCCCGACCACGCCGAGGGCGCGGCACGTTTCGCCGAGCTGACGCGCACGTCCGTACGGGCCCTGGATCCCGCCCTCCGCCTCGGCGGGGAGGGGCTGGAGGCCGGTGACGTGATCACGACGGGCGGCCTGGAGCTGCGGGTCGTCCCGACGCCGGGCCACACCGCGGACTCCCTGTCCTTCCATCTGACCGCCGACGACGCCGTCCTCACCGGCGACACGGTCCTGGGTCGCGGTACGACGCTCGTGGCGCACCCCGACGGCCGGCTCGGCGACTACCTGGACTCCCTGCGACGCCTCCAGCACCTCACGATGGAGGCCGGCGTCGACACCGTCCTGCCCGGCCACGGGCCCGTGCTGACGGACGCGCGCGGCGCCGTGGAGTTCTACCTCGCCCACCGCGCGAACCGCCTCGCGCAGGTGGAGACGGCCGTGGAGGCGGGGTACGTCACCTCGGGCGATGTCGTCGCCCATGTGTACGCGGACGTGGACAAAGCCCTGTGGCCCGCAGCCGAACTCTCGGTGCGGGCACAGATGGACTACCTACGGGAGCACGGCCTCATCTGAGGACCGCCACCTGGGGGCGCTCAGCGCGAGCGCTTCGCCAGCCGCTCGACGTCGAGCAGGATGACCGCCCGCGCCTCGAGCCGCAGCCAGCCACGGCCGGCGAAGTCGGCCAGTGCCTTGTTGACGGTCTCCCGGGACGCGCCGACCAGCTGGGCCAGCTCCTCCTGGGTGAGGTCGTGGACGACGTGGATGCCCTCTTCGGACTGCACGCCGAAGCGGCGCGACAGGTCCAGGAGCGCCTTGGCGACGCGGCCCGGAACATCGGAGAAGACCAGGTCCGACATCACGTCGTTGGTTCGCCGGAGCCGGCGCGCGACGGCGCGCAACAGGGCGGTGGCGACCTCGGGCCGGGCGTTGAGCCAGGGCTGGAGGTCGCCGTGGCCGAGGGCGAGGAGCTTGACCTCGGTCAGGGCGGTGGCGGTGGCGGTGCGGGGGCCGGGGTCGAAGAGCGAGAGCTCACCGATCAGCTCGCCCGGGCCGATGACGGCGAGCATGTTCTCGCGGCCGTCGGGTGAGGTGCGGTGCAGCTTCACCTTGCCCTCGGTGACGACGTACAGCCGGTCCCCGGGGTCACCCTCGTGGAACAGCGAGTCGCCACGCGCGAGCGTGACCTCCGTCATGGAGGCGCGCAGTTCAGCGGCCTGCTCATCGTCGAGCGCCGCGAATAGCGGTGCGCGCCGCAGAACGTCGTCCACGTGCTCTCTCCTTGTCGGCCATGCCGGACCTTGCTACTGCCCGGACCATCATGCCGTACAGCAAAACAGTGCGATCAATCACAAGTCTGTCTTATGTGTGGCCGGACCTGTGCCCCGGGGGTCCGTTTGGGTGCGGGATCTTCGCGGTCCGTGCCGGATGTCAGCCCCGGGCCTTAGGCTGGCCGGGTGTCTGATACGCCGAGCGCGCAGAAGAAACGGCAGGGTGGTACGGCCAAGCGAGTGAAGGCCGCGCCGGATTCAGCCCTGAGCGAACAGAGCGTGGCGAGCGCGCCACCGAACGGAATTCGCAAGGGCGAATCAAGGGTGGGGCTGGTCCGCCGGGCCCGGAGAATCAACCGGGAGCTGGCCGAGGCGTATCCGTACGCCCATCCCGAGCTGGACTTCGAGAATCCGTACGAACTCCTCGTGGCGACCGTGCTGTCCGCACAGACCACCGACCTCAGGGTCAACCAGACGACGCCCGCGCTCTTCGCGAAGTACCCGACGCCCGAGGATCTGGCGGCCGCCGATCCGGAGGAGCTGGAGCAGATCATCAAGCCGACCGGCTTCTTCCGGGCCAAGGCCAGGTCGCTGCTCGGCCTGTCGGCCGCGCTGCGCGACCGCTTCGGCGGCGAGGTGCCGGGGAAGCTGAAGGACCTGGTCACGCTGCCGGGTGTGGGCCGCAAGACGGCCAATGTGGTGCTCGGCAATGCCTTCGGGGTGCCCGGGATCACCGTGGACACGCACTTCGGGCGGCTGGCGCGCCGCTTCGGGTGGACCACGTCGGAGGACCCGGAGAAGGTCGAGCAGGACGTCGCGAGTCTCTTCCCGAAGAGCGAGTGGACGATGCTGTCCCACCGGGTGGTCTTCCATGGCCGCCGGGTCTGCCACTCCCGCAAGCCCGCCTGCGGCGCCTGCCCGATCGCCGCCCTCTGTCCTGCGTACGGAGAGGGTGAGACCGATCCGGAGAAGGCGAAGAAGCTGCTGAAGTACGAACTGGGCGGGGCCCCGGGCCAGCGGCTGAAGCCGCCGCCGGACTTCCCGGGCAAGCCCGCCCCTCCTCTGGGGGCTGAGTGACGAGAGCAAGCGAGACCCACAACGGCGACATCACGGTCAGCTCGGACGGGCTGCCCGACTGGCTGCACCCGGTCGCCCACGCGGCGGCCGGCGTGCTGCCGGAGCAGCTCAGCCGTTTCCTGCCGCCCGCGGTCGGGGGCAGGGCGTCGGCCGTACTGATCCTGTTCGGGGAGGGCGCCGACGGCTCGGGCCCCGAGCTGCTGCTCATGGAGCGGTCCAGCTCCCTGCGGTCGCACGCCGGGCAGCCCTCCTTCCCCGGCGGGGCGCTCGATCCGGAGGACGGCGACCCGGAGGACGAGGGCCCGCTGCGGGCCGCCCTGCGGGAGGCGCAGGAGGAGACCGGCCTCGACCCCTCGGGCGTCCAGATCTTCGCGGTGCTGCCCCGGCTCTACATCCCGGTGAGCAGCTTCGTGGTGACCCCGGTGCTGGGCTGGTGGCGCAGCCCGAGCCCGGTCGGTGCCGTCGACCTCGCCGAGACCGCCCGGGTCTTCACGGTGCCGGTCGCGGACCTCGTGGACCCCGCCAACCGTGCGACCGTCGTGCACCCCAGCGGTTACCAGGGGCCGGCCTTCCTGGTCGCGGACGCTCTCGTGTGGGGCTTTACAGCGGGACTGATCGACCGAATTCTGCACTTCGCGGGCTGGGAACGAAGTTGGGATCGTACAAAGTCCGTCCCACTCGGCTGATCCTCCGTGAGACGGTGTCCACGTGAATGTGCTGGACGTCGTACTGCTGCTCGCCGCCGTGTGGTTCGCGGTCATCGGCTACCGCCAGGGGTTCATCGTCGGCGTCATGTCGGTGGTCGGCTTCCTCGGTGGCGGCCTGATCGCCGTCTACCTGTTGCCCGTGATCTGGGGCGAGGTCACCGACAAGGCCACCCCCGGCACGGTGGCGGTGGTCGCGGCGGTGGTGCTGGTCATCGTCAGCGCTTCGGTCGGGCAGGCGTTCACCACGCATCTGGGCAACAAGGTCCGTACGCACATCAGCTGGTCACCGGCGCGCGCGATCGACGCGATCGGCGGCGCCGTGGTGAACGTCGTGGCGATGCTGCTGGTCGCCTGGCTGATCGGGTCCGCGCTGGCCACGACGACGCTGCCCACCCTCGGCCGCGAGGTGCGCTCGTCCAAGGTGCTGCTGGGGGTCGCCAGGGTCGTACCGCAGCAGGCGGACACCTGGTTCGCGAACTTCAGCTCCACGCTCGCGCAGAACGGACTGCCGCAGGTCTTCACGCCCTTCGCCAACGAGCCGATCACCGATGTGCCGCCCCCGGACCAGGCGCTCACCACCAGCAGCGCGGTGAGCCAGGCCAGGAAGAGCATCGTCAAGGTGGTCGGCACCGCGGCGAGCTGCGGCAAGATCCTCGAGGGCAGCGGCTTCGTCTTCGCCAACCACCGCGTCATGACCAACGCCCATGTCGTCGGCGGCGTCGACGAGCCGACCGTCCAGATCGGCGGCGAGGGCAAGCTCTACGACGCCAAGATCGTGCTCTACGACTGGCAGCGCGACATCGCCGTCCTCGACGTGCCCTCGCTCAACGCCCCCGCCCTGCAGTTCAGCGCGACGGACGCCAAGACCCGCGACGACGCGATCGTGGCCGGCTTCCCGGAGAACGGCGCCTTCGACGTCCGCGCCGCCCGGGTCCGTAACCGCATCCCCGCCACCGGCCCGGACATCTATCGCCGGGGCACGGTGAACCGCGACGTCTACTCGCTCTACACCACGGTCCGTCAGGGCAACTCCGGCGGCCCGCTGCTCACCCCGGACGGCAAGGTCTACGGCGTCGTCTTCGCCAAGTCGCTCGACGACAAGAGCACCGGCTACGCCCTCACCGCTGACGAGGTGGCCCCGGACGCGAGCTCCGGAGCGAAGGCCACCGGCGAGGTGGACAGCCAGGGCTGCGCCCTCTAGGGCGTGTTCCGCCGGGTGGGCCCGGCTCGTGGGGGCTGGGCCCGGCAGCGGTCAGTCGCCGCGCACGTGACGCAGCCGCGCGCTCACCCAGCGGGCGCGGCGCCTCAGGATGTGCGGGATCCCGATCCGGGAACCACCCGTATGGTCCGGGGTCGAATTCCCCGGGAAGCTCCGTGCGGCCGATGCCGCTGCGGAGCCGCGATTGCGTGACACGTCACGGTAGTCGTGCGTCCAGCCCATACCGAGCTACGTGCCCGCGCCCCAAGGTCCATAACCGCGTCGGGGTCCATCAATTGGCCTATGCGTCCGGCATTTGGCTGATGGTCATATGAGAAGAATGGTGGCTAACGGTCCGGTTCGGGGTCCTTGAGCCAGTTGATGAGCTCTGTCGAGAAGGCCACCGGGTCCTCCTCGTGCGGGAAGTGCCCGAGCCCGTCGAAGAGCCGCCAGCGGTAGGGGGCTTCGACGTACACCCCGCTGCCCGCCGCCGAGCGGGTGCGCATCGCCGGGTCCAGCGAGCCGTGCAGGTGCAGCGTCGGCACCCGCACCGGCCGCTTCATGCGGCGGTTGAACTGGAAGCCGTCGAAACGGGCCAGCGACCGCACCATCCACCGGTACGGCTCGATCGCGCAGTGCGCGGTCGACGGGATCATCATCGCCCGGCGGTACGTCTCGACCGTCTCGTCCTCCGGCAGCCGGGGCCCCGACCAGTCCCGGACCAGCCGCCCGACCAGCGCCGCGTCATCCGCGAGCAGCTGCCGCTCGGGCAGCCACGGGGTCTGGAAGCCCCACACGTACGACCCGGCCGCCGTCTGCTTGAAGTCACCCAGCATCGCCGCCCGCCACCGCCGCGGGTGCGGCATCGACGACACCGCCAGCCGCCGTACGAGCTTCGGCCGCATCACCGCCGCCGTCCACGCCAGGTAGCCGCCCAGGTCATGGCCGACCAGTGCGGCATCCGGCTCTCCCAGCGACCGGATCACGCCGGTGATGTCGAGCGCGAGGTTCGCCGGGTCGTAGCCGCGCGGCGTACGGTCGCTGCCGCCCACCCCGCGCAGGTCCATCGCGACCGCCCGGAAACCGGCGGCGGCGAGCGCGGGCAGCTGCTCTCGCCAGGTCCACCAGAACTGCGGGAAGCCGTGCAGCAGCAGCACCAGCGGGCCGTCGCCCATCTCCGCGATGTGGAAGCGGGCGCCGTTCGCCGCGACATCCCGGTGGGTCCATGGTCCGTCGATCCGTACGACCTCGGAACCCGAGGGGTTTGCAGCCACCGTCATAGCGTTGAGCCTGTCACACCTTTACGTCGGCTGTGTTGCCGGACGCGACCGGCCGGGGATGCGGTTTGACGCCCTTGACCACCGCGGCCGTCTCCTTGGCCGAGGCGATGCTGCGCTCCGGCTTCTTGATTTTCTTGAACTTGGAGATCGCGTAGACCCCGAGGAGCCCGGCCAGCAGCAGATACGCGACGCCCACGATCAGGAAGGACCAGGCCAGTCCGAGCCCGAGGTTGTTGATGCCGTACGCCGCCGCGAAGCTCAGCACGGGCAGCGCGAAAAGCGCGAGGATGCCGGCGACCGAGATCGCGCCGCCGCCGATGCCGGCCCGCTTCACGTCCTGCCGGATCTCCGCCTTGGCGAGGGCGATCTCCTCGTGCACCAGGGCGGACATCTCCGCCGTGGCCGATGCGAACAGTTGGCCGAGGCTCCGTCCCTCGGGTCCGGCCTCGTCCGCTGCGCTCATCGCGTCCTCCGTACGTTCTGGGGGTGGTTACCCCTCGATCATGCCTGACGGGTCGTCGTCCCCGCTCCCGCTGCGCGCCACTTCGGCGAGACGGCGGTGCTCGGCGGCCTTCGCCTCATGGATCGCGGCCATCCGCAAGTGGTAGGCAGGGTTGTCCTGCTCGTACACATCCGGGATGCCGTCCAGGTCGTCGTCGCGCTCCTCCTCGTCGACCAGACGGCGGTACCGGTTGTTGCGCAGCTTCAGCAGCGTGCCCGCCAGGATCGCCGAGATGAGCGACCCGATCAGTACCGCCGCCTTGACCTCCGAGGTCAGCACCGGGTCCCCGGCGAAGGCCAGTTCGCCGATCAGCAGCGACACCGTGAAGCCGATGCCGGCCAGCGACGCCACCGCCAGCACATCCGCCCACGCCAGCTCCGGATTCAGCTCCGCCTTCGTGAAACGCGCCGTCAGCCACGTCCCGCCGAACACCCCGACGGCCTTGCCCACCACCAGGCCCAGCACCACGCCCAGCGTCTCCGGCTTGCCGAACACATCGCCCAGCACCCCGCCCGACACCGACACCCCGGCCGAGAAGAGGGCGAACAGCGGCACGGCCAGACCCGCCGACAGGGGGCGTACGAGATGCTCGATGTGCTCGCCGGGCGACTGCTCCTCGCCTTCGCGCCGGTGGCACCGCAACATCAGGCCCATCGCCACGCCGGCGATCGTCGCGTGCACCCCGCTGGCGTGCATCAGCGCCCAGTTGACCAGGGCCAGGGGCACGTAGACGTACCAGCCGTGCACTTCCTTGCGCAGCAGCCCCCAGAAGACGGCCAGCCCGACCACGGCCAGGCCCAGCGCCGCGAGATCGATGGACGACGTGAAGAACACCGCGATGATCAGGATCGCGAACAGGTCGTCCACGACGGCCAGCGTCAGCAGAAACGCCCGCAGCGCGGACGGCAACGACGTCCCGATCACCGCCAGCACCGCCAGCGCGAAGGCGATGTCCGTCGCCGTCGGCACCGCCCAGCCCTGCAACGACCCGCCGCCGGTCGCACACACGATCGCGTACACCAGCGCCGGGACCGCCATCCCGCACACCGCCGCCACGACCGGCAGCGCCGCCGCGGCCGGGCTGCGCAGCTCACCGGCGACCAGCTCGCGCTTCAGCTCGATCCCGGCCACGAAGAAGAAGACCGTCAGCAGCCCGTCCGCCGCCCATTGGCTGACCGACAGGTCCAGATGCAGCGACGCCACCCCGAAGTGGAAGCCGAGGGTCGATTCGTACGAACCGCTGACCGGGCTGTTCGCCCAGACCAGGGCCGCCACCGCCGCGAGCAGCAACAGCACGCCGCCCACGGTCTCCGCACGGAGCGCGTCCGCGACGAAGTTCCGCTCCGGGAGCGGCATCCGGCCCAGGAACTCGGAACGGCGGCGGGTTCCGGCGCGGCTTTCGGGGGACGGCGGCGCGGTCACGGGTCGACCTCCGGTCGGGTCACGGCATGGCTGATGACGTTGCCGACCAGACTTCCCGGCGCACCCGATGTCCGACTGCCGCGTCCTTGACGCGATGGTCAGCTTATATGGCACACGCTCGGAGGAGTCCGGCGATCTTCACCATACGGTCATAGCAGGCACCCGGCGCGAGGTGCTTCGCGCCGGGTGCCTGGTGCCGCGTGCGGGGCGCCGTGCCCCCGTCGACTCAGTCCTCGCTGGCCGCGCTCGGCAGCTTCGTCTGGATGAGGTCCATCACCGTCGAGTCGGTCAGCGTCGTGACATCGCCGAGCTCGCGGTTCTCGGCCACGTCCCGCAGCAGCCGCCGCATGATCTTCCCGGAGCGGGTCTTCGGCAGCTCGGCCACCGGCAGGATCCGCTTGGGCTTGGCGATCGGGCCCAGCACGGTGCTCACGTGCGCCCGCAGATCGTCGACCAGGCTGTCGGTCTCGGAGGCGCTGCCGCGCAGGATGACGAAGGCCACGATGGCCTGGCCGGTGGTGGCGTCGTTGGCGCCGACGACCGCGGCCTCGGCGACCGAGGGGTGGGAGACGAGCGCCGACTCGACCTCCGTGGTCGAGATGTTGTGCCCGGAGACGAGCATCACGTCGTCGACCCGGCCCAGCAGCCAGATGTCGCCGTCGTCGTCCTTCTTCGCCCCGTCACCGGCGAAGTAGCGGCCCGGGAAGCGCGACCAGTAGGTGTCCAGGTAGCGCTGGTCGTCGCCCCAGATGGTGCGGAGCATCGAGGGCCACGGCTCGGTCAGCACCAGGTAGCCGCCGGAGCCGTCGGGCACCTCGTTGGCCTCGTCGTCCACGACGGTCGCCGAGATGCCGGGTAGGGCCCGCTGGGCCGAACCGGGCTTGGTCGCGGTGACGCCGGGGAGCGGCGAGATCATCATCGCGCCGGTCTCGGTCTGCCACCACGTGTCGACGATCGGGCAGCGGCCGCCGCCGATGTGCTCGCGGTACCAGATCCACGCCTCGGGGTTGATCGGTTCGCCGACCGACCCGAGCACCCGCAGGCTCGACAGGTCGAACTTGGCGGGGATGTCGTCGCCCCACTTCATGAACGTACGGATCGCCGTCGGGGCGGTGTAGAGCAGCGAGACGCCGTACTTCTGCACGATCTCCC
Organism: Streptomyces sp. NPDC059373; assembly: GCF_042751495.1. Taxonomy (NCBI): domain Bacteria; kingdom Bacillati; phylum Actinomycetota; class Actinomycetes; order Kitasatosporales; family Streptomycetaceae; genus Streptomyces; species Streptomyces sp. NPDC059373. The sequence goes on from NZ_JBHYXC010000002.1 coordinate 737,307, forward strand.
AGAAGCGGCCCTGGTGCGGGGTGTCCGGGGTGCCCTCGTAGATCACCTGCGTGGCGCCGTTGGCCAGCGGCCCGTAGACGATGTACGAGTGGCCGGTGACCCAGCCGATGTCGGCGGTGCACCAGTAGACGTCCGACTCGGGCTTGAGGTCGAAGACGGCGTGGTGGGTGTAGGAGGCCTGGGTGAGGTAGCCGCCGGAGGTGTGAAGGATGCCCTTCGGCTTACCCGTGGTGCCGGAGGTGTAGAGGATGAAGAGCGGCTGCTCCGCCCCGAAGGCCTGCGGGGTGTGCTCGGCGGACTGCCGGTCCACCGCGTCGTGCCACCACAGGTCGCGGCCCTCGGTGAAGGCGACCTCCTGGCCGGTGCGGCGGACCACCAGGACGTGTTCGACCTGGGGGGTCTTGGCGAGGGCCTCGTCGACGGTGGGCTTGAGGGCGGACGGCTTGCCGCGCCGCCAGCCGCCGTCGGAGGTGATGACGACCTTGGCGTCGGCGTCCTCGATGCGGGTGGCCAGCGCCTCCGCGCTGAAACCGCCGAAGACCACGGAGTGCGCGGCGCCGATGCGGGCGCAGGCCAGCATGGCGAAGACGGCCTCGGGGATCATCGGCAGGTAGACCGCGACCCGGTCGCCGGCCTCGACGCCCAGCTCGGTGAGGGCGTTGGCGGCCCGGCTGACCTCGTCCTTGAGTTCGGCGTAGGTGATGGCGCGTTGGTCGCCCGGCTCGCCCTCGAAGTGGATGGCGACCCGGTCGCCCAGACCCGCCTCGACGTGCCGGTCGACGCAGTTGTACGCCACGTTGAGCGTGCCGTCGGCGAACCACTTCGCGAACGGCGGGTTCGACCAGTCCAGCGTCTCGGTCGGCTCGACCGCCCAGGTCAGCCGCCGGGCCTGCTCCGCCCAGAAGCCGAGCCGGTCCGCCTTTGCCTGCGCATACGCGTCCGCTGTCACATTGGCGGCCGCCGCCAGGTCGGCGGGCGGGGCGAACCGGCGCTCCTCCTTCAGGAGGTTGGCAAGGCTCTCGTTGCTCACAATGTCTCCTTCGGCCTTCTCCCGTGTGTCCCAGGCCATAGCTCATCAGGCGGGGCGGCCCGTGACAAGGGCCGCCCCGAAGATTGGTTTAGACCTGTTGGTCACACCGCTGGTCAGACCGCGTCGAGCACCTCGGGTCGTACGGCCGTGAAGGTGCCGGTCGCGCGGTCCAGGACGTACGCCTGCGCCTCGGCCACGTGGAAGTACATGCCCTGGAGGTGCAGCCTGCCCTCGGCGACCCGGCGGGCGACGCAGGGGTGCGCCATGAGGTGGTCGAGCTGCTGCATGACGTTGACCAGGGCGAGCCGCTCCAGGTCGTCGGCCACCGGGCGGTCGGCCAGGGCGACTTCGCCGCGGCCGAGGCGTCCGCTGCGGCCGAGCCGGGCGAGGGACGGCCGGCCGTGGCGCAGCCAGCGGGCGAGCGGGGTCTGCGCGCCGGGCTCGTGGCCCTGGCCGCCGAGGAGCGCCTGCATGGCGCCGCAGCCGGAGTGGCCGCAGACGGTGATGCTGCCGACCTCGAGGACCTCCACCGCGTACTCGACGGCGGCGGCCACCGAGTCGCAGGAGGCGTCGCTGCCGGGTGGCGGCATGAGGTTCCCGACATTGCGGACGGTGAACAGGTCACCGGGGCCGCTGGAGGTGATCATGCTGGTGACCAGGCGGGAGTCGGCGCAGGTCAGGAAGAGCTGGGTGGGCCGCTGCCCCTCGGCGGCGAGCCTGGCCAGCTCGTCGCGCACCAGGGGCGCCGTGTTGCGCTGGAAGGCGCTGAGCCCGCCGACCAGCTGGCCCGCGCCGCCGGATCCGGTCTCCGTACGCGTGCAGTGGTGGTTGTGCCACGGCGTCCAGGGCCGGCAGGCGTGCGCGCTGGCGGGCTCGGAGATGGGCTGCCCCGCCCGCCCCGCGATGGTGGCCCAGCCGCCGCGCGCCCGGTGGCCGTCGCTCCAGGTGCGCAGCGCCTCGTACGCGGCGTGGTCCATGAAGGAGCCGTCCAGCTCGACCACCGCCGTCGCCCCGTACGGGACTTGGGCGAAGGCCCTGGTCAGCTGGGGGACGGCCAGGAACGTCAACTGGCCGCGGACGTGGACCCGGTGGGTGCCGCCCTCCTGGGTGACCGTGATCCGGGTCCGGGTCAGCCGGTGCAGCTGGAGGAAGACCGAGACGGCCACCCCGGCCGCCACGCCCTGCAGCACGCCGAACAGGACGACCGTGCCCAGGGTGACGGCGTACACCGGGAACTCGCGGTGCCGTTGGACGTGCTTGAGGTGGGCGAAGCTGACCATCCGCACGCCGACCGCCATCACCAGCGCGGCGAGCGTGGCCAGCGGGATCAGCCCGAGGACCCCGGCCAGCAGTCCGGAGCACAGCACCACCCACACCCCGTGCAGGACGGTGGCCCGACGGCTGACCGCCCCGGCCGCGACATTGGCCGAGCCCCGGATCGCGCCACCGGCCACCGGCAGCCCGCCGAGCAGCCCGGAGACCACGTTGGAGACGCCCTGGCCGAGCAGTTCCCGGTCGAGCCGGGCCCGTTCCGCCGTGTCGCCGCGCGCGGCCCGCAGCTTGTCGACGGCGACGGCGGACAGCAGCGACTCCATACTGGCCACGAGCGTGACGGTCAGGACGGCGGCCATGATGCCGAGGACCGGCCCTTCCGGCAGCCCGGGCAGTACGAGGGTCTTCCAGGACGGCATGACGGCCCTCGGCAGGGTCATGCCGGCCGCGATACCGGTGGCCAGGGTGATCGCGGCGAGCGGAGCCGGAACGGTGCGCAGGGCGCGGCCCACCCGGCCGGGCAGCCGGGGCCAGCCGAGGAGCACGGCGATGGTGACCAGGCCGATCAGCAGCGCGGCCGGGTGGGGATGGGTCAACTGCCGAGGCAGCTGGGCGAGGTTGTCGAGCGCCGAGGGGTCCGGGCTGCCGCCGAGGACGACATGCAGCTGCGCGAGGGCGATCGTCGCGCCGATCCCGGCGAGCATGCCGTGCACGATCGCCGGGCTGACGGCCAGCGTGGCCCGGGCGACGCGCAGCGCCCCCAGGACGAGCTGGGCGAGGCCGGCCAGCACCGTGATGGCGCAGGTGGTGCGCCACCCGTAGCGCTGCACCAGCTCGGCCGTCACCACGACCAGGCTGGTGGCGGCTCCGCTGACCTGAAGCGGAGCCCCGCCCAGCAGCCCGGCGACGATGCCGCCGACGGCCGCCGAGACCAGCCCGGCCTGCAGCGGGGCGCCGGTCGCCATGGCGATGCCGAGGGACAGGGGGACGGCGATCAGAAAGACGGTGATCGAGGCGGACAGGTCGTGGCGGACGGCATTGCGTGCGGATGGGCGTACGGCGTGGCTGATGGCGTGACTGACGGTGTGGCTGACGGCGTGGCGTAGGTCAAGGCGCAGTGGGCTCATGGGTCCCGTCTCCTCCGGGGCGGCGCGGCTGCGTACGGCGCTCTGCTGCGCGTACGCGGTCGTGGTCACGGCTGTGCGGCGGGTGCTGCTGCCAAGGCCCGGAGAGTCACGGACTGTGACTGTCTCGTTACTCTCAAGACTCGGTAATGGGAGAGTAATGCACAGCTCTGACAAAGCCGGAGGTCGTGGGACCGTACGGGGCTGCTAGTTAGCCCTCGCGGGTGACGCGCTCGATTCCTCCCCCAGCAGGAACGACGGATCCACCTGAGAGGCCAGGTCGGCGCCGGTGCGCTCGTTTCCCCAGCTCTCGGCGTTCTTGAGGTGGAAGTGCACCATCTGGCGGGTGTAGAGCTCCCAGTCCCGTTCCCCGTACGAGGCGTCGGCGGCCTGGTGCATCGCGCGCAGGGCGTCGCGGTTGTCCGCCTCGAGGAGCTCGAAACGCGGCGGACGGCCCTTCTCCATGGCCCGCACCCAGTCGGAGTGGCCGACGGTGACCAGCAGGTCGTCGCCGACCTCGTCGCGCAGGAAGGCCAGGTCGTCCGGACCCTGCACCTTGTTGCCGACGACGCGCAGCGCGACCCCGAAGTCGCGGGCGTACTCCTTGTACTGGCGGTAGACGCTGACGCCCTTGCGGGTCGGCTCGGCGACCAGGAACGTCATGTCGAAGCGGGTGAACATACCCGAGGCGAAGGAGTCGCTGCCGGCCGTCATGTCGACCACCACGTACTCGTCGCGGCCGTCCACGAGGTGGTTGAGGCACAGTTCGACCGCCCCGACCTTGGAGTGGTAGCAGGCGACGCCCAGGTCGGACTCGTTGAAGGGGCCGGTCACCATCAGCCGCACCTCGCCGTCGTCCAGCGCGACCGGGCGGGCGCAGGCGGCATAGACCGGGTTGTCCTCCACGACGTGGAGCAGGCGTGAGCCGTGGCCCGGCGGAGTGGTCTTGATCATCGTGTCGGCGGAGGTGATGCGGGGGTTGGCGCCACGCAGATACTCCTTGATCTCCGGGAGGTGCGCGCCCATCGCGGGGAGTGCGGCGGCTTCCTCCTCGTCGATGCCGAGGGCGGGCGCGAGGTGCTGGTTGATGTCGGCGTCGACGGCGAGAACGGGGACGCGCGTGGCGGCGAGGTGGCGGATGAAGAGAGAGGACAGCGTGGTCTTGCCGCTGCCGCCCTTCCCGACGAAAGCGATCTTCATGTTCGGTAAGGGTAGTGGTGCCGGGGCCCTGTTTCTGCCCACGGGGTGAGGAACACCACTCCAAAGGGGGGCGCGGGGGCCGGGTGCGTAGGGTCGTACGTATGAGTACGACAGACCCGCTCGCCGTTCTCGGCTCGCTCCCCGGTGTCGTGGAGTCCGTGGACTCCGTACGGAAGGCCGTTGACCAGGTCTACGGTCACCGGGTGATGCGCCGGCGCTCCAACGAGGTGGCCTCCGAGGCCGCGCTGCGCGGCGCGCGCGGCTCGGCGGCCCTGGCCGGGGCCGACTGGCCGCTGGAGGAGGTGCGCCGCCGCAGTGACTTCGGCGCCGACCCCGAGTCCCGCACGGTCGGGGCCGCACTGCGGCTGACCGCCGAGGCGGGCCAACTCCTCGGCGTCTGGCGGCGATCGCCGGTGCAGACGCTGGCCAGGCTGCACCTGGTGGCGGCAGGCGGCGCGGTGCCCGACGAGACGGTGGGGCGGCCCAGGCTGGCCGGAGAGAAGGTCGCGGACGACGGGCTGGTGGAGTCGGCCCTGCCGCTGCCGGAGCCCGAGGAGGTCGCTGCCCGCCTCGACGGCCTGGCGGCGCTGCTGCTCGCGGGCAGCGAGGCGCCGGCGCTGGTGGTGGGCGCGGTCGTCCACGGCGAGCTGCTTGCGCTCCGCCCCTTCGGCTCCTTCAACGGCCCGGTGGCGCGGGCGGCGCAGCGCATCGTCCTGGTCGGCAGCGGCCTCGACCCCAAGTCCATCTGCCCGGCGGAGGCCGGGCACGCGGAGCTGGGACGCGCGGACTACCTCAAGGCGCTGGAGGGTTACGTCTCCGGGACGCCGGAGGGGATGGTCGCCTGGATCGCGCACTGCGCGCGGGCCGTGGGGCTCGGGGTGCGGGAGAGCGTGGCGGTGTGCGAGGCGCTGCAGCGCGGGGCGGCGTAAGGCGTCTGGGCCATCGGGCCCGAACAGGTTGTGCCAGGCTCCGCAATGGGGGCCCGAACAGGGTTGCGGCGGCACCTTGGGGGTGCCGCCGCTGGCATGACTTTCGGGTTACCAAGCGTGCACGATATTCGCCCATCAGGTCGGGACTTCGCCCGTCACCTGGTGCGGCTGGCCCGGTAAGCGGGTCTGCGTCGCGTGGGTGCCCGATTGTCATGCTCGGTCCGTGGGGCCTTCATGCTGATCTCTCCGGTCTTCCTCTCGGAATGTCCGTGGTCACGCGGGCCGTTACTTCATTTCTACAGCTCCGATGAGGGAAGCGGAACCCCTCAGTGCAGTTGATTTGCTTTTGGGACAATCGGTACATTACGCGGCGTCACGACATCGCCGGCCTGCGGCGGCGCGAGGCGTACCAGACCAGGCCCGCCGTGGCCGCCGCCGCCCCGATCGCCGCTGCCGCCAGGACGGGCCGCGGCGGCAGGGACAGCGTCGGCACCCGCTGGTGCAGCCGCACCGGGCGGCTGAAGGTCAGTACCGGCCACTCGCGGGCGATCGCCTCCCGGCGCAGCGCGCGGTCGGGATTGACGGCATACGGGTGGCCGACCGCCGACAGCATCGGGATGTCGGTGACGGAGTCGCTGTAGGCGAAGGACCGCTCCAGGTCGTATCCCTCGGACTCGGCGAGCCCCGCGATCGCCTCGGCCTTGGCGGGGCCGTAGACATAGTGCTCGATCTCGCCGGTGTAGGCGCCGTCCTTGGCGACCATCCGGGTGGCCACGACATGGTCGGCGCCGAGCATCTCGCCGATCGGCTCGACGACTTCGGCGCCGGACGCGCTGACGATGACCACGTCACGGCCGGCGAGGTGGTGTTCCTCGATGAGCGAGGCGGCCTCGTCGTAGATGATCGGGTCGATCAGGTCGTGCAGGGTCTCGGCGACGATCTCCCGTACCTGCTGCACATTCCAGCCACGGCAGAGCTCGGAGAGGTACTTGCGCATTCCCTCCATCTGGTCGTGGTCCGCCCCGCCGACGAGGTAGACGAACTGGGCGTACGCGGTGCGCAGCACGGCACGCCGGTTGATCAGGCCTCCTTGGTAGAAGGAACGGCTGAAGGCCAGCGTGCTCGACTTGGCGATGACCGTCTTGTCGAGGTCGAAGAAGGCCGCGGTGCGCCCAGCGCGCGGGGCGAGGTGGTTTTCCACGAGCACGAGCATAGGCACCCACCATTCGGCGTAAGCTGAGGCGCGTGGGTTTGCCTGAGAAGGCCTTCGGGTACACCATGGAAGTCACGGATCGTTCGCGACCGTGCTAACCCGGTCTGGCTCCTCCCCCCCCGAGTCGGACCGTGGGGACGACCCCCGCTCTCCCCCCCGGCGGGGGTCGTCGCATGTCCACATGCGTTTTGGGGGCCCTGGACCGGTCGTTCCGCTTCCTCTTTCGGCTCGTGTGCGTGGCATCGTGCTGTCTCCTTTCGTCCCTTTGACAACTACTACGCGTGACATCGCGTAATCGTTGCGCTGTTCGAAGGAACTCACCCGAACGGGTAGCGGAGATATCCACAACCGGTCGGTTACCCGCCGGTTATCCACAGATCCTCTTCAAGATCAACAATTTTTCCCGGATCCCTCAATCCTGGCCGTGGATGTTGCACCGGTGATGCAGCCGGTGCGTACGGGACGAACGAGGGGGACGGGAAAATGGCTGAAAACTTCACAGGTGGCCTGCCCACGGCGGCCGCCGACGTGCCCGGCGGGCCGCTGATCGTCACCGAGGACGAAGCGCTTCTCGACGATCTGCTGAGACTCTGCGCGGCGGCCGGCGCCCAGCCGGAGGTGGCCTTCGCGGGCCCGCCGAGAGCGGGCAGCTGGGAGACCGCGCCGCTGGTGCTGGTGGGCGCGGAAAGGCGTGCGCCCGGTGGTGGCGACGGGCGCGTCGGAGGTGTGGGGAGCGCCGGGGTGCGGCGGCTGCGCGGGGCGGCCCGGCGCGGCGGGGTACTGCTCATCGGCCGCGACCTGGACGACCCGGATGTCTGGCGGCAGGCCGTGGACATCGGCGCCGATCATGTGATCTTCCTGCCCGACGCCGAGAAGTGGCTGGTCGACCGGATCGCCGACGCGGCGGAGGGCGTCGGCGTACCGGCCCTCACCATCGGCGTCGTCGGCGGCCGGGGCGGCGCCGGGGCCAGCACACTGGCCTGCGCCCTGGCGGTCACCGCCGCCCGCTCCGGACGCCGGACCATGCTCGTCGACGCCGACCCGCTCGGCGGCGGCCTCGACGTCCTGCTCGGCGCCGAACGGGCTGCCGGGCTGCGCTGGCCCGACCTCGCCGAATCCCGGGGCCGGGTCAACAGCGGAGCCCTGGAGGAGTCCCTGCCGCGTACGCATGCGCTGAGCGTGCTGAGCTGGGACCGGGGCGACGCCGTCGTCATCCCGCCGCAGGCCATGCGGTCCGTGATGGGCGCGGCCAGACGGCGCGGCGGGGTCGTGGTGGTGGACCTGCCCCGCCGGATCGACGATGCCGTGACCGAGGCGCTCACCCAGATCGACGTCGGGCTCCTGGTGGTTCCCGCCGAGCTGCGGGCCGTCGCGGCGGCGGGGCGGGTCGCCTCACGGATCGGCATGGTGCTGAAGGACCTACGGGTCGTCGCCCGGGGCCCGTTCGGTTCCGGCCACCTCGGCGACGAGGCCATCGCCAAGCTCATCGGCCTCCCGCTCGCCGGTGAACTGCCGCTCGAGCCGGGCCTGTCCGCCGCCCTCGACTGCGGCGAGGCCCCGGGCGCCGACGCCCGCGGCCCCCTCGCCCGCTTCTGCTCCGCCTTCCTGGCCGAGGCCCTGCCCAGCGGCGGGAGCGTGGCCGCATGAGCGCCGGACTGCACGACGTCCTCGACGCGGTACGACTGCGTCTCGCCGCCTCCGGGGACGAGCCCACACCGGCGGGCGTCGCCACCGCCCTCCGGGCCCAGGGACGGCTGCTCGGCGACACCGAGGTCCTCGGGGTCGTCCACGCGCTGCGGTCCGAGATCGTCGGCGCGGGCCCCCTGGAGCCGCTGCTCGCCGATCCTCAGGTCACCGACGTCCTGGTCAACGGCCCCGAAGAGGTCTGGGTCGACCGCGGCTCCGGGCTGGAACGCAGCACCGTGCGCTTCCAGGACGCCGCCGCGGTGCGCAGGCTGGCCCAGCGGCTCGCCACCTCCGCCGGACGCCGGCTCGACGACGCCCGCCCCTGGGTGGACGCCCGCCTGCCCGACGGCACCCGGCTGCATGCCGTGCTGCCGCCGGTCGTGGTCGGCGCCCCCTGCCTGTCGCTGCGCGTCGTACGGACCCGGGCCTTCACCCTCGACGAGCTGATCGCGGCGGGCAGCATGGACCGGGCCACCGCCGCCCTGCTGCGGGCCGTCCTCGACGCACGGCTGAGCTTCCTGGTGTCGGGCGGCACCGGCTGCGGCAAGACGACACTCCTGAGCTGCCTGCTCGGGCTCGTCGCCCCGCACGAACGGATCGTCCTCGCCGAGGACTCCGCCGAGCTGCGCCCGCACCACCCGCATGTCGTACGCCTGGAGACCCGGCCGGCCAACCAGGAGGGCATGGGCCTGGTCACCCTGCGGGACCTGGTCCGCCAGGCCCTTCGGATGCGGCCGGACCGGCTGGTCGTCGGCGAGGTCCGGGGTCCCGAGGTCACCGATCTACTGGCTGCCCTCAACACCGGCCACGAGGGCGGCTGCGGCACCGTGCACGCCAACGCGGCCGCCGATGTCCCCGCCCGGCTGGAAGCCCTCGGTTCCACGGCGGGGCTCGACCGGGCCGCGCTACACAGCCAGTTGGCGGCCGCCCTGTCGGTCGTCGTCCACCTCGTACGGGACCGTGCGGGGCGGCGCCGGGTCGCCGAGATCCACGTCCTGGAGCGGGGCCGCGACGGCCTCGTCACCACCGTCCCAGCGACGCTCGGCAGCGAACGCGGCCCGGGCTGGGCGCGGTTGGCGGCCCTGTGCGAACGGGGGGCCGACCGGTGAGCGTGCAGGTGGCCTTTGCGGCGGCGCTGTGTGCGGGCGGAGCGGCCTGGGTGCTGGGCGGGCGGGACGATGTGCTGCGCCGGGCACGGCTGATGTTCGCCGGCGGGGCTCCGCCACCCGTGTCCTGGGAGGCCCGGGGCCGGGCGCTGCTCGACCCCTTCCGGGCCCGGTTCGGCTGGCGGCTCGGCCGCGAATTCCTGTGCCTGCCCGCCGGGTTGCTGCTCTGCCCGCTCGCCCATTCGGTCCTGCCCGCTCTCGCCGGGGCGGCCGCCGTACCGCTGGCCGGCCGGTGGCTGCGGGCCCGTGAGCGTGAGGCGGCGGTCGAACGGCGAGCCGATGCGGTGACCACGCTCTGCTCCGCCGTCGCGGGCGACCTGCGGGCCGGGCTCGCCCCGCACGCCGCCCTCGCCGGCGCGCTGGGCCGCGAGGGCTGGCCCGACCGTCCCGAACTGGCGGACGCGGCCGTGCTGCTGCTCGCCGCCGCCCGCTTCGGGGGTGACGTCCCGGTCGCCCTGCGGTCCGCCGCCGTGCAGCCGGGCGCGGAGGGCCTGGCCGGGGCCGCCGCGTGCTGGCAGGTCGCGGTGGACGGCGGTGCCGGTCTCGCCGACGGCCTGGACCGCATCGCCACCGCGCTGCGCGCCGAGCACGCGGGCCGCGAAGACCTCCGCGCCCAACTGGCCGGTCCCCGCTCAACGGCCGTCCTGCTGGCCCTGCTTCCCGCCTTCGGCGTCATCCTCGGCACCGGCTTCGGCGCCGACCCCCTCCGGGTGCTCCTGCGCACCCCGGTCGGCTTCGCCTGCCTGCTCGCCGGCGGCCTTCTGGAGTGGGCCGGGCTCGCCTGGACCCGGCGCATCGTACGGTCGGCGGAGGGCGCGTGATGGCCGCCGAACTTGTCCACAGGCTGGGGATTGTCCTGACGGTCTGCGCGGCCGCGCTCTGTGCCGTCGGCGCGGTGGCCGCCGCCCGTCGCGAGCGCGCGGCCAGGCAACGGTTGCGGGGGCTGCTCGGCCTGCCGCCGGAACCCTCCCGGGTGCGGGCGCGTCCCGCGTCCGCCGAAGCGCTGCGCCCCTGGCTGCCGGTCGCCGGGGTCGCGGTCGGGGCGGCGGTCCTGGTCGGCGGAGTGCCGGGCTGTCTGGTGGGCGCCGGCGCCGCGTACGGGATACGGCGATGGCAGCGGCGTCCCCGTGCCGCGCCCGGTTCCGCTGCCGACCGCGCCGAGGAGTCCCGGCAACTGCCGCTGGCCGCCGATCTGATGGCCGCGTGCCTTGCCGCCGGGGCAGGCCCGCGCGAGGCGGCCGACGCGGTGGGCCGCTCCCTCGGCGGACCGCTGGGCGACGCGCTCACCCGCATCGCGGCCGAACTCCGCCTCGGCGGCGACCCGGCCGCCTGCTGGGCCCGCCTCGGCTCCCACGACCTGGGCCGCTGCCTGGAACGCGCCTCCTCCACCGGTATTCCGCCGGTCGGCGAGGTCTCCCGCCTCGCCGCCGCCTACCGCGCCGAGCGCACCCGCGCCGCCCTGGCCCGGGCCCGCCGCGCCGGCGTGCTGGCCACCGCCCCGCTGGGGCTCTGCTTCCTGCCGGCCTTCCTGCTGGTGGGGGTGGCCCCAGTGGTCATGGGCCTGGCGGGGTCGATCCTCGCCGCCTCGAACTGAACGCCTCGAACCGAACCCTGAATGGAGAGATCACCATGTTCGTACGCATCCTCAAGCGGTGCCGCCGAGCCACCGGCGAGGCCGGCATGACCACCGCCGAATACGCCGTCGGCACCCTTGCCGCCTGCGGCTTCGCGGCCGTGCTCTACAAGGTCGTGACCAGTGGCGCCGTCAGCTCGGCCCTGAGCGGCCTGATCACACGAGCCCTCCATGCCGGCTTCTGACCGCGGCTACGTCACCGCCGAGGCGGCGACCGTCATCCCGACCCTGCTGCTCGTCGCCGCGATGCTGCTGTGGGGGCTAGCGGCGGCCGGCGCGCAGATCCGCTGCGTCGACGCCGCACGCGCCGGTGCCAGGGCCGCCGCGCGCGCCGAGTCCGAATCCGCTGCTCTGGCCGCCGCGCGGTCCGCTGCACCGCGCGGCGCGTCCGTCACGCTCGACCACGCCGGGGATCTGGTCCGGGTCCGTGTCACGGCCCGGGTGGCGGCCCTCACGGTCCGGGGAGACGCCACGGCCCTCGCGGAGGCGGCCCCATGACCCCCGCCGCCGCCCGCCCAGACCGTGGCTCCGCCACGGTCTGGGCGGTGCTCCTCATGGCCCTGCTGTTCCTCGCCGCCGGGGTGCTTCTTGCTCTGGGCCATGCCCTGAACGCCCGCCACCGGGCCGGTGCGGCCGCCGACTTGGCGGCCCTCGCCGCCGCCGACCACGCCCTCGACGGGGAGGCCACCGCCTGCGTCCTCGCCGCCCGGGTCGCCACGGCGCAGGGCGCCCGGCTGCTGCGCTGCGCCGTCGTCGGCGAGATCGCCGACCTCACGACGGCGGTTGGTCCGGCCCAGGTCAGGTCCCGCGCCGGGCCGCAGGCCTCATCCGGGTTGTGGGAAGGCGGTCCGCCGTAAGGCGGCCCACCCCCAACCCGGGGTCACGCGAGAAGCGCGTCGAGCACCCGCACCGCGGCCGCCTTGTCCAGGGGGTCGTTGCCGTTGCCGCATTTGGGGGACTGGACGCAGGAGGGGCAGCCGAAGTCGCAGTCGCAGGAGGCGATCGCCTCCCGCGTGGCTGTGAGCCAACTCCGCGCCGTGTGGAAGGCGCGCTCTGCGAAGCCCGCGCCGCCGGGGTGGCCGTCGTACACGAAGACCGTCGGAAGGCCGGTATCAGGATGCAGGGCGATCGACACCCCGCCGATGTCCCAGCGGTCGCACGTCGCGAAGAGCGGCAGCAGGCCGATGGAGGCGTGCTCGGCGGCATGGAGGGCGCCGGGGAGCTCCTCGGGGTGGACCTGGGCGGCGTCGAGTTGGTCGTCGGTCATGGTCCACCAGACGGCCCGGGTGCGCAGGGTGCGTGGCGGGAGGTCCAGCTTGCTCTCGCCGAGGATCTCGCCGGTGATGAGCCGGCGGCGCAGGAAGGAGACGACCTGGTTGGTGACCTCGACCGAGCCGAAGCAGAGCCGGGCCTCGCCCCAGGCCTCCTCGCGCTCGACCTCCAGCACGGAGACCGAGACGATGTCGCGCGCCATGGTCGAGTACGCCGGGTCCGCCTCCTCGACCAGGGCGACCGAGTCGTCCAGATCGAGCCGCCGCACCAGGTAGGTACGCCCCTGGTGCAGGTGCACCGCGCCCTCGTGCACGGTGGCGTGCGCGGATCCGGCGTCCACGGTGCCGAGCAGGCGTCCGGTCCCGGCCTCGACGACCCGCACGGGGTTTCCGCCGCCGCCGCGGATGTCGGTGAGGTCGGCCGCGCGCTCGCGCCGCGTCCAGTACCAGCCGCCGGCCCGCCGCCGCAGCAGCCCGCGCTGCTCCAACTGGCCGACCAGGCCGGCGGCCTCCGGCCCGAAGAGCTTCAGATCCGCCTCCCCGAGCGGAAGCTCCGCCGCAGCCGCGCACAGATGCGGGGCGAGGACGTAGGGGTTGTCGGGATCCAGCACCGTGGACTCCACGGGGCGCTGGAAGAGCGCCTCCGGGTGGTGGACGAGGTACGTGTCCAGCGGGTCGTCCCGCGCGATGAGCACCGCCAGCGCGCCCTGGCCGCCCCGGCCCGCCCGGCCCGCCTGCTGCCACAGGGAGGCCCGGGTGCCGGGATACCCGGCCAGAAGCACGGCGTCCAGTCCCGAGACGTCCACGCCCAGCTCCAGGGCCGTGGTGGAGGCCAGCCCGAGCAGCCGGCCGTCGTGCAGGTCGCGCTCGATCGCCCGCCGTTCCTCCGGAAGGTAGCCGCCGCGGTAGGCCCCGACCCGGCGCGGCAGCGACGCGTCCACCTCCGCGAGGCGTTCCTTGGCGATCACGGAGACCAGCTCGGCGCCCCGCCGGGACCGTACGAAGGCGACCGTACGGGTGCCCTGGATCACCAGATCGGTCAGCAGGTCGGCCGCCTCGGCCACGGCCGTACGCCGCACGGGGGCGCCCCGCTCGCCGCTCAGCTCGGTCAGCGGCGGCTCCCACAGGGCGAAGGCCAGCTCACCGCGCGGAGAGGCGTCGTCGGTCACCTCCACCACCGGCACGCCGGTCAGCCGGCCCGCCGCCTCCGCCGGGTCGGCGGCCGTGGCCGACGCCAGCAGGAAGACCGGGTCGGAGCCGTAGCGGGCGCACAGCCGCCGCAGCCGGCGGATGACCTGGGCCACGTGGGAGCCGAAGACACCCCGGTACGTGTGGCACTCGTCGATCACCACGTACCGGAGCGCCCGCAGAAAGGACGACCAGCGGGCATGCCCCGGCAGGATGCCCGTGTGCAGCATGTCGGGGTTGGTCAGCACGTACGTGGCGTACTGGCGGACCCACTCCCGCTCCTCGAAAGGCGTGTCGCCGTCGTAGACCGCCGGCCGGATCGCCGTGCCCAGCGGAGCCGCCAGTCGGGCCACGGCGCGCCGCTGATCGGCCGCCAGGGCCTTGGTGGGCGCCAGGTACAGGGCGGTGGCCCCACGGCCGTTCGGAGCCTCGGAGCCGTCCAGCAGGGCGCTCAGCACCGGCACCAGATAAGCGAGCGACTTGCCGGAGGCGGTCCCCGTTGCGACCACGACCGACGTGTTGCCGATAGCGTGGGTGGCGACGCGCGCCTGGTGCTGCCAGGGGCGTTCGATGCCTGCCGTCCGTACGGCCTCGATCACTTCACTGCGGATCTGATCAGGCCAATCGGCATGGCGGCCGACCCGTGCGGGCAAGTGCTCCGTATGGGTGATGCGCGCGGCCCTGCCTGCCCCCGTGGCGAGCCGCTCAAGGAGGACGCGGGGGGACGGGCGGCCGTGCGCCGACTGCGGAAGATCGTGGGCCATCGGCACTCAGTGTGTCACTGGCATGACGGACAATCGCCGTAAGGCGTCGTGCACGCCCGCTGGTAAGTGATTGAATGCCAACGCGGCTGCCGATCCATGGGGGGCGACCGCTCGATGCAAGGTGCTGGAGGATCCGTGGACCTGTCCCTGTCGACTCGAACCGTTGGCGACCGTACGGTCGTCGAGGTCGGCGGCGAGATTGATGTGTACACCGCGCCCAAGCTGCGTGAGCAGCTGGTCGAGCTCGTGAACGACGGCAATTACCACCTGGTCGTGGACATGGAAGGCGTCGACTTCCTGGACTCCACCGGACTCGGTGTGCTGGTCGGCGGGCTCAAGCGGGTTCGTGCGCATGAAGGCTCGCTTCGCCTGGTATGCAACCAGGAGCGCATTCTCAAGATTTTCCGGATTACCGGCCTGACCAAGGTGTTTCCCATCCACACCTCGGTCGACGAGGCCGTCGCGGCGACCGACTGACCGGCTGATCGCTGTACGTACGCGGGGTGCCGGGCGGAAAACGACGCCCGGGCCCCCGTGATGCCCGCCCATAGGCACGAGGGGGAGGCCATGCCCACCGTAGAACTGCTCTTCAGCGCTCTGCCGGAGCACGTCCGCACCGCACGACTCGTAGCGGCCGCGGTAGCGCGCAGGGCGGGGGTGGACGAGGCCGTTCTCGACGAGGTCCGGCTTGCCGTGGGTGAGGCCTGCAGCCGCGCCGTCGGACTGCACCGCAGCAGCGGTGTGGACAAGCCGGTGCGGGTGCTGCTGACCGAGGACGAGAAGAAGTTCTCCATCGAGGTCGGCGACGAGGTCCCCCTCACACCCGTCAACGGCTCGGCCCCCGCTGTCCCGTCGGCCCGCGGCGACGAGCCCGTGCCCGGCCCCGCCCCCGCCGAGGACTCCGAGGCCGACGACGAGGGTCAGATGGGTCTGGCCGTCATCAGCGGCCTGGTTGACGACGTCGAGGTCATAGAGGGCGAGAACGGCGGCCTGATCCGCATGACCTGGCCGACCACAGCGCCGTAGCCCACGACGCGTAGCTCACGACGCCGTAGCGCCGGGTGTCATCGCCCACGACGCCGTAGCCCAGGACGCCCTGGCCTCGGCAGCGAACACTCCCGTGTCGCCCTGTAGCGCCTGCCCCATTCACCGTTTACGGTGAAATTTGTGGTGCGGGCGCTTTGCTATTCCCCCGTGACAGGCGAAAAAGGGTTCCTGCGCCCTGTTTTGATCTAGTTCGGCTCCCTACAATCCGTCCACAATCTTGCTCAGTTCGCCTGAGCGCAGCGGCTCTCGAAGTCGCAGGAGCCGCGCGCCCATGTGCCAAACGTCAAGGAGGACGAATGGCGGGGCAACTCACCCCTCACACGCAGGACATCGCTTCATCCCTGGCCGCCAACCCGGTGCTGACCGACGGCAACCGCAATCTCGTACTGGTCATCGCAGTCGTAGCCATCGCAGCACTGGCGCTCGCGGTGGTGCTGGTACGTCAAGTGCTCTCAGCCGATGAAGGCACCGACAGCATGAAGGAGATCGCGGGCGCCGTTCAGGAGGGCGCGAACGCCTACCTGGCACGGCAGTTCCGCACCCTGGGCGTCTTCGCGGTCGCCGCCTTCTTCCTGCTGATGCTGCTCCCCGCCGACACCACCTCGCAGCGCATCGGACGCAGCGCCTTCTTCCTGGTCGGCGCCGGTTTCTCGGGCGTCACCGGGTACATCGGCATGTGGCTGGCGGTGCGCAGCAACGTACGAGTGGCGGCGGCAGCGCGGGCAGCGACACCCGGGCCCGGCGAGCCGAAGGCCGACCTCACCGCCGTGTCCCACCGCGCCATGAAGATCGCCTTCCGCACCGGCGGTGTGGTCGGCATGTTCACCGTCGGCCTGGGCCTGCTCGGTGCTTCCGTGGTCGTCCTGATCTACAAGCAGGACGCCCCCAAGGTCCTGGAGGGCTTCGGCTTCGGCGCGGCGCTGCTGGCGATGTTCATGAGGGTCGGCGGCGGCATCTTCACCAAGGCCGCCGACGTGGGCGCCGACCTGGTCGGCAAGGTCGAGAAGGGCATCCCGGAGGACGACCCGCGCAACGCCGCGACCATCGCGGACAACGTGGGCGACAACGTCGGCGACTGCGCCGGGATGGCGGCCGACCTCTTCGAGTCGTACGCCGTCACGCTGGTCGCCGCGCTGATCCTCGGCAAGGTGACGTTCGGGGACTCCGGCCTCGCCTTCCCGCTCCTCATCCCCGCGATCGGCGTCCTCACCGCCATGATCGGCATCTTCGCGGTCGCCCCGCGCCGATCCGACCGCAGCGGCATGACCGCCATCAACCGCGGCTTCTTCATCTCCGCCGTGATCTCGCTGGTGCTGGTGGCGGTGGCCACGTTCGTCTACCTGCCGTCCTCGTACGCCGACCTCAAGGGCGTACCGGCCGACATCGCCGCCCACCCCGGCGACCCGCGGATCCTCGCCGTGATCGCGGTCGCCATCGGCATCGTGCTCGCCGCGGTGATCCAGCAGCTCACCGGCTACTTCACCGAGACCAGCCGGCGCCCCGTCCGGGACATCGGCAAGTCCTCGCTCACCGGGCCGGCCACCGTCGTCCTGTCCGGTATCTCGCTCGGCCTGGAGTCGGCGGTCTACTCGGCTGTCCTCATCGGGCTCGCGGTCTACGGGGCCTTCCTGCTGGGCGGTACGTCGGTGTGGCTGGCCCTCTTCGCGGTCGCGCTGGCCGGCACCGGGCTGCTGACCACGGTCGGCGTGATCGTCGCCATGGACACCTTCGGGCCGGTCTCCGACAACGCCCAGGGCATCGCCGAGATGTCCGGTGACGTCCACGGCGAGGGCGCCCAGGTGCTCACCGACCTGGACGCGGTCGGCAACACCACCAAGGCGATCACCAAGGGCATCGCCATCGCGACCGCCGTCCTCGCGGCGACCGCGCTCTTCGGCTCGTTCAAGGAGGCCATCGACACGGCCGTCGCCAAGGCGCAGATCCCCGCCTCCGACGCCCGCTGGCTCACCCTGGACATCTCCCAGCCGAACAACCTCGTCGGGCTGCTGCTCGGCGCCGCGGTCGTGTTCCTCTTCTCCGGGCTCGCCATCAACGCGGTGTCCCGGTCGGCGGGCGCGGTGGTCTACGAGGTGCGGCGGCAGTTCCGCGAGCACCCCGGGATCATGGACTTCTCCGAGAAGCCGGAGTACGGCCGCGTCGTCGACATCTGCACCAAGGACGCCCTGCGCGAACTGGCCACCCCCGGCCTGCTCGCCGTCCTGGCGCCGGTCGCGATCGGCTTCACGTTCGGCGTCGGCTCCCTCGGCTCGTACCTCGCCGGAGCCATCGGCGCGGGCACGCTCATGGCGGTCTTCCTCGCCAACTCCGGTGGCGCCTGGGACAACGCCAAGAAGCTCGTCGAGGACGGCCACTACGGCGGCAAGGGCAGCGAGGCCCACGCCGCGACCGTCATCGGCGACACCGTCGGCGACCCGTTCAAGGACACCGCGGGCCCGGCGATCAACCCGCTGCTCAAGGTCATGAACCTGGTGGCGCTGCTGATCGCCCCCGCCGTCGTGCAGTTCTCGTACGGCAAGGACGCGAATCTCGGCGTGCGGATCGGGGTCGCGGTGATCTCGATCGCCGTGATCGTCGTCGCGGTCTACATCTCCAAGCGGCGCGGCATCACCATGGGCGACGAGGAGGGCACCGAGGGGACGGCCACGCGATCAGCCGACCCTGCGGTGGTGTCGTCCTCCTGACAGCCGACCAACCGTCAAGAGTGTGGCGGGCGTCACCCTTTGGGGTGGCGCCCGCCATCTTTTTCCACGTCAGGTATGTCACTGGTTGCTTGGTGCAAATGGCTATAATACGTGTTGAAAGGTGCGGCCGATTGGTGGCCGGACCCGGTGCGGCGTGTAGGTTCCGGGGCCGTAGAGCCACGGAAGGAACGACAACCGGTGACGAACAAATTCGCGGCTGCGCTGTCCGGTGCGGCTCTGGTCCTGGCGATGGGGTCGCTGTCCGCATGCGGCGACAGCGGCAACAAGAAGCTCGACAGCTGGGCGAAGACGGTCTGCGACCAGGCCGCCACCCAGGTCAAGAAGATCAACGACGCCAACACGGCGATCACCAAGGTGGACAGCGGCGGTCAGCCCGCGGACGTCCAGAAGGCCGACGCGGCGGCCTTCCAGCAGATCTCGGACGCCTACAAGTCGCTCGCGAGCATCGTCGACAAGGCGGGCGACCCGCCGGTCGACAACGGCGCCACGCTGAAGACCGACGCGGTCTCGGACCTGAACAAGCTCTCCACCTCGTACACCGACCTCAAGAAGCAGGTCGACGCCCTCAACACCAAGGACCAGGCCAAGTTCGCCGACGGACTCAAGTCCGTCTCCGACAACCTCGGCAAGGTCAGCAAGAGCGGCGAGCAGGCCCTCGACACCCTCCGCAAGGGTGAAGTCGGCACGGCCATGGCCAAGCAGCCGGGCTGCCAGCAGGGCAGCGCCTCCCCGAGCGCGTCAGCCGGCTGATTCCGATCCCCGGGTGGGGGGCAGGCCGCTCGCCTCAGGCGGACGGCCTACCCCCAACCCGGCAGAATGGCAGCGTGAGTACCACGGACGCCCTACCCACGACCGCGCACGCCGCGCAGCTGCGCGACGCCCTGCGTGCCGCAGCGTTCACCGCTGACGGCTGTCTCGACCTGCTCGGCGCGAGCGCCTACGCCGCGCTCTCCCGGGCGGAGACCGTGCCCGCGCTGCGCGCGACGCGCGGCGGGGGGCCGTTGGAGAGCCTGGTGCGACTGTTCCTGCTGCAGCAGGCCGTGCCGTACGCCTCGGTACGCGGCGTGCTGCCGCTGGAGGAGGCGATCGCGGGCGGCTGGCTGGTGCGGGACGGGGACGAGGTGCGGGCGACGGTGGACGTGCGCCCGTACGCGGGGGACGGCGCCGGTGAGGACTGGTGGATCGTGTCGGACCTCGGGTGCGCGGTGGGCGGCGCGAACGGGATCCGTACGTCCCCGGGGGTGGACCGGGCGGACCTCGTGCTGGGCGTGGGCGGGGCGTCGACGACGCTGGCCGGGATCACGGTCCGGGAGCCCGTCGGCAGTGCGCTCGACCTGGGCAACGGTTCGGGCGTGCAGGCGCTGCACGCGTCCCGGCACGCCACCCGGGTCACCGCGACCGACCTCAACCCGCGGGCCCTGCACTTCACGCGGCTCACGCTTGCGCTGTCCGGCGCGTCGGAGCCGGTGCTGAAGCAGGGCAGCCTGTTCGAGCCGGTCGGCGACGAACGCTTCGACCTGATCGTGTCGAACCCGCCGTTCGTCATCTCGCCGGGCAGCCGCTTCACGTACCGCGACGGCGGCATGGCGGGCGACGACCTGTGCCGGACGCTGGTCCAGCAGTCCGCCGACCACCTCAACGACGGCGGCTACTGCCAGCTGCTCGCCAACTGGCAGCACACCGAGGGCGAGGACTGGCGGGAACGGCTCAGCTCCTGGATTCCGCAGGGCTGCGACGCCTGGATCGTCCAGCGCGAGGTCCAGGACATCACCCAGTACGCAGAGCTGTGGCTGCGCGACGGCGGTGACCACCTGGCCGATCCGGCCGCGTACGCCGCCCATTACGACGCCTGGCTCGACGCCTTCGAACAGCGCAAGGTCAAGGGCATCGGCTTCGGCTGGATCACCGTCCGGAAGACCGGCTCCGACCGCCCCGCCGTCATCGCGGAGGAGTGGCCGCACCCCGTCGAACAACCGCTCGGCCCGCACATCGGCGCCTGGTTCGACCGCCAGGACTTCCTGCGCGGGCACGACGACGCCGCACTGCTCGCCGCCCGCTTCCGGCTCGCCGACGAGGTCGTCCAGGAGCAGGTCGGCCTGCCCGGCGCCGAGGACCCCGAGCACGTGGTGCTGCGCGCCAACCGCGGCATGCGGCGCGCCACCAAGGTCGACACGGTGGGCGCCGGATTCGCCGGGGTCTGCGACGGCAGCCTCACCGCCGGCGCGATCCTGGACGCCATCGCCCAACTGCTGGGCGAGGACCCGGTCATACTGCGGGACCGTACGCCGGAGGCGATCCGCACGCTGGTCGAGCAGGGCTTCCTGGAGCCGCTGGCCGGGTAACCGCGTGACCGTATGACGACGAAGCCCGTCGGCCGGAGGACGGCCGACGGGCTTCGGTGGGTCAAGGCGCTGGGTCAAGGCCGTGGGTCAAGGCGCTGGGTCAGGCGGGCAATCAGCCCTGCAGCACGCGCCCCTGGGCGTCGGTGCGGTCGTTGCTGGTGAAGAAGATGATCGCGTCGATCAGCGACCAGATGCCGCAGCCGCCGCAGGTGAAGAGCTGACCCAGGGCTATGCCCGTGTGGCCGGTGTAGAAGCGGCCGACGCCGAAGCCGCCCAGGAAGAGGGTGAGCAGGCCCGCGGTCGTCTTGTTCTTGTCGGACAGCGGGCGGCCCTGCGGGTCGTAACCGTAGGGGGCGTCAGGGGTGGGCGTAGCCATGGGGTGCTGCTCCTTGCGCGATCAAATGGGGACGAACGGCAGGGCAGACATACGAGATCCGGCCCCCCGCCTCGGATTGACCAGATCTTTGCATCCAGTGCGGGGCGTTGGCCTGTTAATTACGTCTTGTCACGCAACCGTGATCGGCATGTTGCCAACGCCGGTCAGTGCAGGTTGCGCACCACGGCCCACAGCACCGCGATACCGAGCACGACGGCCTGCGCGCGCGGCTCGAGCCTCGGGCGGAACACCCGGCCCTGAAGGCCCTCGGCGAACCACCGCAGGTAGAGGAGGAGTCCGGCCGGGCTGACGATCAGCAGCAGCATGTTGTCGTGGAAGGCGGCGGAGAGGTCCCCGTGCATCAGGTCGTAGACCATGCGGGTGCCGCCGCAGGCCGGACAGTACAGCCCGGTCACCCAGTTGAAGGGGCAGCGGGGGAGCCAGTGGCCCGGCTGGTGCGGGTTCGTGCCGTAGAGATACGCGGCGGCGCCGATGCCCGCGGCGGCGGATGCCAGTGAGGCCGTGGCCGGTCGTCCGGCCACGGCCCGGAGGCGGGTGAGCGCCTCAGCCATGCAGGATCCGGCCGTTGGAGTCGGTGCGGTCGTTGCTGGTGAGGAAGAGGATGCCGTCGATCAGCGACCAGACGCCGCAGCCCCCGCAGGTGAACAGCTGGGCCAGGCCTATGCCGATGTCGCCGGTGTAGAAGCGGCCGATGCCCAGGCCGCCGACCAGGAGCTGCAGAACGCCGGCCACGACCTTGGACTTGTCGGACAGCGGGCGGCCGTACGCGTCGTAGCCGTAGGGGGCGTTGGGGTCGCCGGTGTAGCCGGCCCCGTATCCGGCCCCGTAGCCGCCGGGTCCGCCGGGGGGCGGGTAGGCGCCCTGCTGCGGGTAGCCGTAACCCGGCTGGCCGCCGGGCTGTCCTGCGGGCTGCTGCGGGTAGCCGTAACCGTCGCCGGGTGGAGGGCCGTAGGGGTTGTTCGGGTCGGACATCTCGGGGTTCCCCGTTCTGCGGACTGCGGAAGGTGGTTCGGTCGTCGTCGGTCATCTTGTCAGGTCGGACAGAGCCGTAGAGAGGGGTACGCGTGCGCTTCGCCACCGTCGAAAACGCGCCACGGCGTTCACCCGGGATTCGCCTGGGCTTGGCCCCGGCGTGGCAGTCTGCGGCGCACGTCGAGGAGCACGTCGGAGAAGCACGTCGGAGAAGACACAGAGAAGAGGGACGACATGGACACCGCACCAGCGGTCTTCGCCGGGACGGTCTTCGCGCTCTTCGGGGCCGGGGTGCTGCTGTGGACGGTGACTCGCATCACCCGAGGGGTGCCGGTGACCGAGGGCGGCGGGCAGACCGCGACGGTGGTCGCGGTGTTCTTCGGAGCGGCCTCACTGCTCGCGGGTGTCTGGTCTTTGCTACGTATCTGAGCGCAGTTCGATCACCGCGAGTCGTGCCCATGACACGCACTGCCACCAGGATGAATCGGACATGACTGGCAGTCCGTGCGGCAGACAGGACGCTTGTCGGGTTACCGTTCGAGTGGCGTTGCGGACTTTTCGCGTTTGACACGGGGCCGGGATGTACGGTCACACTCCGCAGCGAGACCACCCTTCGATCCGGAGAGAAGAGCGAAGTTGTCCCCGACCCGCGAGACCGCACAGGGCGGCCGCCGCCGACTCGTCATCGTCGAGTCGCCCGCCAAGGCGAAGACGATCAAGGGCTACCTCGGCCCTGGTTACGTGGTCGAGGCCAGCGTCGGGCACATCCGCGACCTCCCCAACGGGGCCGCCGAGGTGCCGGCGGAGTTCAAGGGCCAGCCGTGGGCGCGGCTCGGCGTGAACGTCGACAGCGAGTTCCAACCGATCTACGTCGTCAACGCCGACAAGAAGGCACAGGTCAAGAAGCTCAAGGACCTGCTGAAGGAGTCCGACGAACTTCTCCTCGCCACCGATGAGGACCGCGAGGGCGAGGCCATCGCCTGGCACCTGCAGGAAGTCCTCAAGCCCAAGGTCCCGGTCCGCCGGATGGTCTTCCACGAGATCACCAAGGACGCCATCCAGGAAGCCGTCCGCAATCCCCGCGAGCTGAACCAGCCCCTCGTCGACGCCCAGGAGACCCGCCGGATCCTCGACCGCCTCTACGGCTACGAGGTCTCGCCGGTCCTGTGGAAGAAGGTCATGCCCCGGCTGTCGGCCGGCCGTGTCCAGTCCGTGGCGACCCGGCTCGTCGTGCAGCGGGAGCGCGAGCGCATCGCCTTCCGCTCCGCCGAGTACTGGGACCTCGCCGGCACCTTCGCCACCGGCCGCACCGGCGACGCGTCCGACCCCGGCACCTTCGCCGCCAAGCTGACCACCGTCGACGGCCGCCGGGTCGCCCAGGGCCGCGACTTCGACGCGGCCACCGGGCAGCTGAAGGACGGCGCCACCGTCCTCCACCTCGACGAGTCCGCCGCGCGCACCCTGGCCGCCGCCCTCGCCGACGCGTCCTTCGCGGTGCGGTCCGTCGAGTCCAAGCCCTACCGCCGCTCGCCGTACGCGCCCTTCCGTACGACGACCCTCCAGCAGGAGGCCGCGCGCAAGCTCGGCTTCGGCGCGAAGGCCACCATGCAGGTCGCCCAGAAGCTGTACGAGAACGGCTTCATCACCTACATGCGTACGGACTCCACAACCCTGTCCGAGACGGCCATCACCGCCGCTCGCGCCCAGGTCACGCAGCTGTACGGCGCCGAGTACCTCCCCGACAAGCCGCGCGTCTACACCGGCAAGGTCAAGAACGCCCAGGAGGCGCACGAGGCGATCCGCCCCTCCGGCGACCGCTTCCGTACCCCCGCCGAGACCGGCCTCACCGGCGACCAGTACCGGCTCTACGAGCTGATCTGGATGCGTACGGTCGCCTCGCAGATGAAGGACGCCGTCGGGCAGAGCGTGACCGTGAAGGTCGGCGGCCGGGCGTCGGACGGCCGGGACGCCGAGTTCTCCGCCTCCGGCAAGATCATCACCTTCCACGGCTTCATGAAGGCCTACGTCGAAGGCGCCGACGACCCGAACGCCGAGCTGGACGACCGCGAGCGCCGCCTGCCGCAGGTCAGCGAGGGCGACGCGCTCACGGCCGAGGAGATCACCGCCGACGGCCACGCCACCAAGCCGCCGGCCCGCTACACCGAGGCCTCACTGGTCAAGGAGCTGGAGGAGCGCGAGATCGGCCGCCCGTCGACGTACGCGTCGATCATCGGCACGATCCTCGACCGCGGCTATGTCTTCAAGAAGGGCACGGCCCTCGTCCCGTCCTTCCTGAGCTTCGCCGTCGTCGGACTCCTGGAGAAGCACTTCGGGCGCCTGGTCGACTACGACTTCACCGCCAAGATGGAGGACGACCTCGACCGCATCGCGCGCGGCGAGGCCCGTGCCGTGCCGTGGCTCCGCCGCTTCTACTTCGGCTCCGAGCACGGTGCCGAGGGCTCCGCCGCCGACGCCGGCAACGGAGACGGCGACCACCTCGGCGGCCTCAAGGAACTCGTCGAGGACCTCGGCGCCATCGACGCCCGCGAGGTCTCCTCGTTCCCCGTCGGCACCGGCGGCATCATGCTCCGCGTCGGCCGCTACGGCCCGTACGTCGAGAAGCCGTCCGAGGTCGAGGGCGAGCCCGGCCAGCGCGCCGACGTCCCCGACGACCTCCCCCCGGACGAGCTCACGGTCGAGCTCGCCGAGGAGTTCCTGGCCAAGCCCAGCGGCGACTTCGAGCTCGGCGCCGACCCCGAAACCGGCCGCCAGATCGTCGCCAAGGACGGCCGCTACGGTCCGTACGTCACCGAGATCCTCCCCGAGGGCACCCCGAAGACCGGCAAGAACGCGGTCAAGCCGCGCACTGCCTCGCTCTTCAAGTCCATGTCGCTCGACACGGTGACCCTCGAAGACGCGCTGCGGCTGATGTCGCTGCCCCGCGTCGTCGGCGTCGACCCCGAGTCCGGCACCGAGATCACGGCCCAGAACGGCCGCTACGGCCCGTACCTGAAGAAGGGCACTGACTCGCGCTCCCTCGAGACCGAGGACCAGCTCTTCACCATCACCCTCGACGAAGCCCTGGCCATCTACGCCCAGCCCAAGGCCCGCGGCCGCGCCGCCGCCAAGCCGCCCCTGAAGGAACTGGGCACCGACCCGGTCAGCGAGCGCCCCGTCGTCGTGAAGGACGGCCGCTTCGGCCCGTACGTCACGGACGGCGAGACCAACGCGACCCTCCGGACCGGCGACAGCGTCGAGGACATCACGCCGGAGCGCGGCTACGAACTCCTCGCGGAGAAGCGGGCCAAGGCTCCCGTCAAGAAGAAGGCCGTGGCCAAGAAGGCTCCCGCGAAGAAGGCTGCCGCCAAGAAGACGGCTGCCAAGAAGACGACGACTTCCGCGGCCAAGAAGACCGCCGCCGCCAAGAAGGCCCCCTCGGCCTCAGCCACGAAGTCGGTCGACTAGTCCGCCAGGGGGCTCCGCCCCCTGGACCCCCGAACGCCCTTCTGGGGGTGCCCCCTCTGGGGAGTGTCCTCAAACGCCGGACGGGCTGAATCTGGTCCAACCGGGTTGTGGGTAGGCCGTCCGCCTGAGGCGAGCGAAGCGAGGTGGGGGTCCCCCCGGCCGAAGGCTGGGGGAGGGCTGGCCCAACCCGGCCACGGGCCTCAGGCCGCCGACGCACCCTCGGACACCCGCCGTCGTGGTGCGGGCCCGTTGCCGGGTGCGGCCGGGTTGGGCCAGCCCGCTCCGCCTCAGGCGAGCGGCCTACCCCCAACCCGCGGTGTGGGATCCGGGGACGGCAGCCCACGGGCCGGGCGGTGCGGTCGGGGCGCCGGGGCGTAAGCCCCGCCTGTATGTTCGGGCGGGGGGCTTGGGAGGCACCGGCTCCGGATAGGCTTGCGGAATGACGCGATCGGAGCAGCCGGCCGAGCACGAGCAACAGCAGCAGCCGACCACAGGTGTGACCCACGGGACAGACGGGGCTGACGCCTTCGCGGGTGATCTGGCCGCGGACTCGCGGGAGCGCGCGGTCGGGGCGCTGTTGAAGATCCCGCCGTTGCGGAAGCTGTGGGGCGCCCACTTCACGGGCACGGTCGCCGACCGCCTGGGACTGCTGACGCTGGTCGCGCTGACCGTTCAGGCGGCGGTGGCGGCGCAGCCGTTCGGCGGGGGCTATCGGGGCGCGGCCTTCGCCGTGGCGGCCGTGTTCGGGGCGCGACTGCTCGCGACGCTGCTGTTCGGCGCGGTCCTGCTGGGCCCGCTGAGTGCGCTGACGGCCCCGGACGGCGTCCTCGACCGCCGGTGGACGATGATCGGCGCCGACGCGGTCCGGCTGGCGCTGCTGATCGTGGCGCCGCTGTGGATCGACTGGGTGCCGGACACCGCCGTCGCCTGGCTGCTGGCCACCGTCTTCGTCACGGGCGTCGCCGAACGCCTCTGGACGGTCGCCAAGGACGGCGCCGCCCCCGCTCTGCTGCCCGCGCCCGCGCCGGGCGACGGGGTGGTGCGCCCGGCGCCGGACCACTTGGACGCGCTCCGGCGCCTGGATCTGCGTACGGGGTTCGTGGCGCTGCCGATCGCCGCCGCGGCGCTGGTCGCGGTCACCCTCGTCGGAAATCTGCTGGGCGTCGGCATCGGCTGGTTCGGCGCGCATCAGGTGGCGCTGGCGTCGTACGTGGCGGCGGGGCTGTTCTCGTCGTCCATCGCGGTCCTGTACTTCCTGGAACTGCCCAACTCGACCGCCGTCCGCCCGCGTTCGCCGCTGGAGGGCCTGCGGCTGCCCAAGGACGCGCACGGCGCGCCCGAGCGCGGCCGCACCGGGGCCGTGCCGCTGCTGGTGCTCGCCACAGCGGCCGTGGCGGGGGCGGTGGCCGCGGCCGTCGCGCTCGCGGTGCTGCATGCCTCGGACCTCGGTGGCGGCCCGGTGGGTTACGGCCTGCTCGTGCTGGCCCTCACCGCAGGGCCCGTGCTGGGCATCCGGATCGCCCCGCGCACCCTGCCCGGGCTGTCGCGGCGCCGGCTGTTCGCGCTCGCGATCGCCGTGACCGGGCTGGCGCTGCTGCTGGCCGGGGTCGTGCCGGACCCGACGACCGTGCTGTTGCTGGCGTTCCTCGCCGGGACCGCCGCCGGCATAACCGCCAACACCGGCCACACCCTCATCGACCAGGAGGCCGAGGAGCCCCGCCGGGCCCGGACCACCGAGCATCTGCACGCCGTGGTCAGGGTCTTCCTGGCCATCGCCGCCGTTGCCGCGCCGCTGCTCGCCGGGGTGATCGGCCGCCACCGTCTGGCGAACGGTTCCTTCACCTTCGACCACGGCGGAGCCGCGTACGCGCTGATGCTGGTCGGTGCGCTGCTGCTGCCGGTCGCCGCGATCGTGCTGGGCAAGACCGACGACCGCCAGGGCGTCCCGCTCCGCCGCGACCTGCGCGAGGCGCTGCGCGGCGGCGACCCGGCCCAGGTCCCGGCCACCACCGGCTTCTTCATCGCCCTCGAGGGCGGCGACGGCGCCGGGAAATCCACTCAGGTCGAGGCGCTGGCGGACTGGATCCGCGACAAGGGCCACGAGGTCGTCGTCACCCGTGAGCCCGGCGCGACCGCCGTCGGCAAGCGCCTGCGCTCGATCCTCCTCGACGTGTCGGGCGCCGGGCTCTCGCCCCGCGCCGAGGCGCTGCTGTACGCCGCCGACCGCGCCGAGCACGTCGACTCCGTCGTACGCCCAGCCCTCGAACGCGGCGCGGTCGTCATCTCCGACCGCTACATCGACTCCTCCGTCGCCTACCAGGGCGCCGGTCGCGATCTCGCCCCGACCGAGGTCGCCCGCATCTCGCGCTGGGCCACCGACGGTCTCGTACCGCATCTGACGGTCCTGCTCGACGTCGCCCCCGAGACCGCCCGCGAGCGCTTCACCGAGGCCCCCGACCGGCTCGAGTCCGAGCCCGCCGAGTTCCACCAGCGCGTACGGTCCGGCTTCCTCACCCTCGCCGCCGCCGACCCGGCCCGCTACCTCGTCGTCGACGCCGGCCAGGAGCCGGAGGCGGTGACCACGGTCGTACGCCACCGGCTCGACCAGGTCCTCCCGCTCTCCGCGAAGGAGATCGAGGCCCGCGAGCAAGCCCGGCGCGCCGCGGAGGAGGAGGCCCGGCGCCTGGCGGAGGAGGAAGCCGCCCGCAAGGCCGAGGAAGAGCGGCTGGAGCGCGAGCGCCAGGCCCAGCTCGACAAGCTCCGAGCGGAGGAAGCCGAGCGCAAGCGGCTCATCGAGGAGGCAGCCCGCCGCGAGGTCGAGGAACGCGAGGCCGAGGAGGCCCGGAAGCGGGCCGAGGAAGCGCGCCGCGTGGCCGAGGAGGAGCGCCTGCGCCGCGAGGCCCAGGAGCGGGTCTACGAGGAGGAGCAGGCGCGGCTCCGCCGCCAGAAGGAGGAAGAGGCCCGCCTCCGCGCCGAGGCGGAGGAACGGCGCCTGGAGAAGCAGCGCAAGGCCGAGGAGGCTTTGCTCCGGGCCGAGCAGGCCCGCATCGAGGCCGCGGAGGCTGCCGAGGCCACCCGCACCGTCGAGGTGCCGCGTCTCGAAGACCCGACCGAGACCATCGAGGTCCCCGCGCCGGACGCCGAGGAGACGGCTGTCCTGCCCGCGGTGCCCCCGGTTTCCCCGAACGAGGAGACCGCGGTGCTGCCGCCCGTACGGGACACGTCCGGTCCGGACGCCGACGAGACCGCCGTCCTGCCCAAGGCGGACGACGGCCCCACCGACCGCGTGCCGTCCGACTTCTTCCGCCCCGCCGAACCCGAGAACGAGCGCACCCGCGAACTCCCCGCCGCCCAGCCGCCCTCCCGTCGCCCCCGTCCCTCCTGGGCCGAGGAAACCCCCCTCGACGACCTCCCCTCCCTCGCCGACGAACTCCTCGGCCCGCACGACGACGACCACCCCGACGGCCGCCGCCGCTAGCCTGCGGCGTCCACCGGGCAAGGAGCGCCGGCACGGCCCCCTGGGGCTCCGCCCCAGTCCCGCCCCCGGCCGAAGGCTGGGGGTGGGGGCACCTCCCAAAGGAAGCTTTGGGGGGCTGGCACAACCCGGCCACGGACCCGCACCGAAGAACGCACGCGTCCGGGGTCCAGGGGCAGCGCCCCGGACCGGCAGCGGCCGCGGGGTGCGAATACGCGGGTGCGCAAGGCAGAACCCCACCACAATGGGCCCGTGCGGTACTTGATCCTTGGCCCAGCGGAGGCGCGGAGCGCCGGCGGCGAGCCGGTTCCCCTTGGGGGGACGCGGTTGCGGGCGCTGCTGACCGCGCTCGCGCTGAGGGCGCCGCACGCGGTGTCCGTGGAGGCGCTGATCGGCGAGGTGTGGGGCGGTCCGGAAGACGAGCCGCCCTACGACGCCCCCGGCGCGCTGCAGGCACTGGTGTCCCGCCTGCGCCGCGCGGTGGGCAAGGACGCGATCACCTCGGGCCCGGCGGGCTACCGGCTGCAGGCCGAAGCGGACGACGTGGACCTGCACACCTTCGAGCGGCTCGTACGCGAAGGCATCGCCGCCCTCGACACCGACCACGACCCCGCGACCGCCGCCGCCACCCTCCACCGGGCCCTGGCACTGTGGCGCGGCCCCGCGCTCGCCGACCTGCCGGACCGGGCGAGCGCGGCGGCCCGACCCGAGGCGCTGCGGGTCACGGCGACGCAGCGCAGGATCGACGCGGAGCTGGCGCTGGGCAAGGGCGCGGACGTACTGCCGCAGCTGCGCGGGCTGGTCGCGGAGCAGCCGCTGCACGAGCCGTTCCGGGCGCAGTTGATGCGTGCGCTGCGCGCGACGGGGCGGGCGGCGGACGCGCTGATGGCGTACGAGGAGGCCAGAACCGCCCTCGCGGACCACCTCGGCACCGACCCGGGCCCGGAACTGCGCGCGCTGCACGCCGAGTTGCTCCAGGCGGCCGAA
Source organism: Streptomyces sp. NPDC059373 (assembly GCF_042751495.1). Lineage (NCBI taxonomy): Bacteria > Bacillati > Actinomycetota > Actinomycetes > Kitasatosporales > Streptomycetaceae > Streptomyces > Streptomyces sp. NPDC059373. The sequence continues at coordinate 767,191 of NZ_JBHYXC010000002.1, forward strand.
GCGCCGGCCCCGGCACCGGCGCAGGGCAACCTGCGGGCCCGCCTCACGACCTTCGTCGGCCGCGAGGCCGAACTCCGCGCTCTCCGGGCCGCCATGGCGGCCGGTCGTCTGATCACCCTCACCGGCCCGGGCGGCTCGGGCAAGACGCGCCTCGCCCAGCAGGCGGCGGAGGCGACGCAGACGGCGGCCGCCTTCCCCGACGGCACCTGGCTCGCCGAACTCGCCCCGCTGGACCAGCCCGCCGCCGTTCCCGGCGCGGTGCTGACCGCGCTGGGGCGCCGGGACACCAGTGTGTTCGCGGCCGGCATGGAGGCCCGTACGGGAGTGGTGCACGAGCCCGCCGACGCCACCGCCCGCATCATCGAACACTGCCGACGGCGCCGCCTGCTCCTCGTACTCGACAACTGCGAGCACGTCATCGGCGCTGCCGCCGCCCTCGCCGACACGCTCCTCGCGGCGTGCCCCGGCGTGACGATCCTGGCGACCAGCCGCGAACCCCTGCTGGTGCCCGGCGAAGCCGTACGCCCCGTGGAGCCGCTCCCGCCGCCCACCGCGCAGCGGCTCTTCGCCGAGCGCGCGGCGGCCGTACGACCGGGCTTCGACCCGGCGCCGCACGCGCACGCCATCAACGAGATCTGCCGTCGCCTGGACGGCCTGCCGCTCGCCATCGAACTCGCCGCCGCCCGCCTGCGGATGCTCACCCCGCGCCAGATCGCCGACCGCCTCGACGACCGCTTCCGGCTCCTCACCGGCGGCAGCCGCACCCTCCTGCCGCGCCAGCAGACACTGCGCGCGGTCGTCGACTGGAGCTGGGACCTGCTGGACGAGGACGAGCGCACCGCCCTGCGCCGTTTCAGCGTCTTCGCGGGCGGCTGCACGCTCGCCGCCGCCGAGGAGGTGATCGGCGAGCCGGACACGCTGCACGTCCTCGGCCGGCTCGTCGACAAGTCCCTGGTCGTGCCGGAGCGGACGGCGGACGACATCCGCTACCGCATGCTGGAGACCATCCACGAGTACGTCACCGAGCAGGCGGCAGCCCACCCGTCGCCCGCCACCACCCCTCCAACGAGCGCTTCGCACGCCCCAGGTGATTCCGACGATCTCGCGGCGACCGCCGCCCGCCACACCGCCCACTACCGCGAGTTCGTCCGCACCGCCGACCTCCGGCTGCGCGGCCCCGACCAGCTCCACTGGGCCGACCGCGTCGAGGCGGAACTCGACAACATCCGGGCCGCCCTGCACCGCACGATCCAAGCCGGCGCCGTGGACGACGCGACCGCGATCGCCCTCGGGATGGGCTGGTTCTGGTGGCTGCGTACGTACCGGGACGAGGCCATCGTCTGGCTGGACCGGGTCGTGGCGCTCGGTGGGCTGCCCGACGGTCCCGAAGACCCCGGCTTCTGGCCGCGTATGGACCTGCGGTTGCTGCACCTTTTCGTGAAGAGCGACATCAGCTCCCAGGAGGAGTTCTTCACCGACGAAGCCCGGGCCCTCGCCGCCCGCATCATCGAGGCCTACCGGCGCCCCGGGCCGCCCACCGCCCGCTTCCCGGGCCTGCTGTGGCCGTTCGCCGGCTTCATCGTCGGCGAGTTCGCCATGGTCCGCGAGAACATGGACGCGGTCGTCGACAACTGCCGTGCGTACGGCGACGACTGGGCGCTGGCGAGCGCGTTCCTCTTCCGTACCCACATCCTCGTCGACACCCCCGGCGGCATGACGCGCGCCGACGCCGACCTGCCCGAGGTGCGGGCCCTCAGCGAAAGCACCGGCGACCGCTGGCTGCGGGCGCAGGTGTACGGTGCGAGCGCCGAGATCCACTTCGTACGGGGTGAGTACGCCGAAGCGCAGGCCGACCTGGAGGCCGCCCGGCGGCTGGGGGAGGAGCTGGGGGCGCGCGGCGAAGGGCCGTTCCTGACCGCCCGGATGGGCGAGGTGGCGCGCCGCGCCGGGGACGGCGAGGCAGCGGGGAAGCTGCTGCAGGAGGCCCTGGAGGAGGCCGAGCGCTACGGCGTGTGGGATGCCCGGACCTACATCCGCTACCTCCTCGCGCAGCTCGCCCTCGACGCCGGCGACGTCCCGCGGGCCCGCGAGCTGAACGACCTCGCCCGCACCCAGGCCACCCTCGGCACACCGCCGCCGATGTTCGGCGTCATCCTCGACACCCTCGCCGCCGCCGTCACCGCCGCCGAGGGCCACCCGCGCGACGCCCTCGTCGCCCTCACCCACGCGCTGCGCGCCGGCCTCGACAGCGCCCTTACGGGGGCTCAGCTCGCCGCCGTCGTCGAACAGGCCGCCGCCGTACTCGTCGCCCTCGGCGAGCCCGGCCGGGCGGCGCGGCTGCACGGCGCCGCCCACACCCTCTGGGGCGAGCTGCCCCGCTCCGTGCCGGAGGCGCGGCAGCTGGCCGCCGTCGAGGCCGTGGCGCGGGAGGTGCTGGGCGATGCCGCGTACGAGGCCGCCTGCGGGGAGGGCCGGTCGCTGGGCGCCGAGGAGGCGTACCGTGTCCTTGAGCTTTCAATCGCCGAGGAGTGAGTCAGCCGTGAAGGTCGAGATCTACAGCGACATAGCCTGCCCGTGGTGCTACGTCGGCAAGCGCCGCTTCGAGCGTGCCCTCGCCGCCTTCCCGCAGGCCGACTCCGTCGAGGTGATCTACCGGCCCTACCAACTCGTCCCCGACAAGAGCGACCGGCCCGAGCCGCACCGCGAGTACCTCACCGCGCGTTACGGCCCCCAGGCCGAGGCCATGGACGCCCGCCTCGTCGAACTCGGCCGCGCCGAAGGCCTCCCCTTCGACTTCGACACGGTCCTGGAGAACAACACCCTCCTCGCCCACCGCCTGCTCCGGCACGCCCTCACCGCCTACGGCCCCACCGTCCAGGCCACCCTCAAGGACCGCCTCCTCACCGCCCACTTCGCCGAGGGCGTCGACATCGGCGACCGCGCCGCGCTCACGACTCTCGCCGCCGACGCCGGCCTCGACGCCGACCGCGCAGCCGCCTTCCTCGCCTCCGACGACGGCCACGACGAGGTCCTCGCCGAGATCGAATCCGCCCGTGAGCTCGGCATCACCGCCGTCCCCACCTTCGTCTTCGAGGGCCAGTGGGCCGTCCAGGGCGGCCAGGAATCCTCCACCTTCCTGCGCGTCCTCGAGCAGGTGGCCAAGGACACCGGCGCCGCCGCGCCGGCCGCCGCCGAGGCCTGTGACACCGACGGCGCCTGCGAGGTGCCTGCGGCGGGCTGACCGGGCCTGGGCCCGGTCTGACAAATCTCGCCTGCCCCGCGACGCTCCCCCAGCCTGGCGGCTGGGTGGTGCCCCCAGGCACGCGCGCTCGCTGCGTTGTCGGAGTCGCCCACTACGAGGGCAATCCTCCGCCTTGCGATCGCACGCACCGGACGACGCTCCTTGACGGGCGAACATTGGCGGTCACGGCACTAGTTACAGCTGATCCGGGACATGGCCCAGTCGGCGACGTTCACGGGCTGCCAGCCGTCCGCGGCCTCGACGACCAGCCGGAGGGTCTTGCGCCCGGCGAGCGACGCATGCACCGGCAGGGCCGCGTCGCCGCCGTGGATGACGCCCGACTGCCACAGGCGGGTGTCGTCCCCGTAGACGGAGAAGCGGGCCGAGCCCAGGCCGAGGGCGAGGTCGTCGATGCCTACCAGGGCGTCGTACGAGGTGCACGAGCGATTGAGGTCGATGGTCACGGAGGACGGGGTGGAGACGGTGACCCCGTAGCCGTATGTCGTGCCGCCGATGCCAAGGCCCCAGCGCCGCCAGACCCAATCACCGGTACGGATCGTGGGCTCGGAGGCGTCGCCGAGCGGGGCGTAGCCGAGCTGGTTGACCTGGTAGACCTCGGCCGCCGGGGTCGGGGTGGGCGTGGGGGTCGGGGTCGGGGTCGGGGTGGGGCTCGGCTTCTTGGTGGGCGTCGGCGACGGAGTCGGGGGCGCCTTCTTCGTCGTCGTCGGGCTCGGCGTGGGCGTCGGGGTGGGCGACGGCGCGGCCTGCTGCACCGGCGCCGGGCTGGGCGAGGGCTTCGGCTTGTTCGAGGGCGCGGGCCCGGCCGGCGCCTCGACGACGGGCGAGGGCTTGGGCTGCGCCTTCACCGGTGCCTTGTCGTGGCCCCCGGTCAGGGCGATGGCCAGCGCCACGCCCGCCGCGGCCACGACGACGCCCGCCGCGATGCCGACCTTGAGCGGCGTACTGGCGCCCTCGGCGGCCGCCGCGCCGCCCACACCGGCGCCGGCCGAGCCGCCACCGCCGGAGGCAGCCGCAACGGTGCCGCCCGCCGCCGCGCCGACGGCCGCGCCGCCCGCCACGATCCCGGCCGCCTTGGCGGCGTACGCAGCCGCGAACCAGCCGACCACCGCGACCGGCAGCAGTCCCTTCAGGGCTGCATTGACGTCGGCCAGCTCGGCCGCGGCCAGCCGGCAGTTCCCGCACTCCCCGAGGTGCTTGCGCAACTCCCGGTCGGCCCGCATCCGCAGGCCGCCGCGCGCATGCGCACCCAGCCGGTCCGCGTAACGGGCGCAGGAGCCCTCCGCCGTCAGCGTCGAGGAGACGTGCGCCTGAAGGTAGGCCTGCCGCAGCCCCTCCCGCGCGCGGTGCGCGAGGACCGCCGTGGCGTTGGCGGTCAGGCCGAGCAGCGGAGCGATCTCGCTGGGGGACTCCTCCTCGACCGCCGTGTGCCAGAGCACGGCCTGCCAGCGCTCGGGCAGGGTACGGAAGGCCTGGATGGCCAGCGACTGCTCCGCCTCGTGCATGGCGTGTACGTCGGCGCCGAGGTCGAGGGTGTCCTCGTTCGTGGACGACCCGGCCGCCGACACCGCGAACGCCGCGAAGTCGTCGACCAGTTGCTCCCGCTTGGCGGTGTTGCCCCAGGACGCGGCGACCCGCCGTACCGTCGTCAGCAGATACGCCCGCACGGCTGCGTCGGGTCCGCTGCCGCCACGGATCGCCTGCAACGTACGCGCGAACACCTCGCCGGTGAGGTCCTCGGCGGTGTGCGCGTCGCGGCAGCAACTCCGGGCGTAGCGCCGTACGGCATCGGCGTGCCGCCGGTAGAGCTCCTCGTACGCGGTGTCGTCACCGCCGCGCACCCGCGCGACGAGTTCGGCGTCCGCGAGCGGCACCGCCCCGGCGGCCTCGGCGGCGTCACCGGAATCCTGCGCCGGTACCCGCGCGGAATCGGGCCCAACGGGCTGCCGCCCCGGCTCACGCTGCCCGGGTACCCGTTCCCGCGACGGCAGGCCCTCGCTCGCTTCCGCGGCGGCCCCCGGCTCCCCGATTCCCTCGTCCACGGCGCAAAGCCTGTCACACGCGTGCGCTTCTGCTCCCCGGTCGAGCAGGGAACCACTCGTCCGGGGAGTTTTCCCTCCCCGGACCTTTGGCCATGACTCGAACGGGGCAGTGAACAGGGCACGCCTTTACGCCACCGCGCTGGTTCCCGCCCGCCTCGTCCGCTGCCTACGCGACTACGCCGCCGGCCGCGACCGCAGCCCGTCCACCAGGATGTCCAGCAACCGCGCCGAAGCCGCCGCCTGCTGGGCCGGATCGGGCAGCACCGGTGCAGCCGTGGCGATCACCAGCAGCACATCGGCCACCGACACGTCGCCGCGCAGCTCACCCGCCTCCCGCGCCCGGTCGACGAGTTGCCCGACGACCTCCAGCAGCTCCGTCACCCCGGGGCCGGAGCTTCCGTCGTCCTCCAGCGCCCCGCGCTGCTGCGGAACCCGGGCCGCCTCTTCGGCAGCCGACCGCACCTGGAGCACCTGCGGCGGCAGCAGCCGTCCGGCGCCCGAGGCCACCGACGTCCGCAGGAAGCGCGACAGCGCCGGCCAGGCCTCGTCCTCCTGCCCGAGAGCAGCCCGCGCCTGCTCGGTGAGCCGCGCGGTCTCCTCCTCGGCTATTCGCCTGACCAGTACGTCCTTGCTCGGGAACCGCCGGTAGACGGTGCCGACCCCGACCCGGGCCCGCCGGGCCACGTCCTCCATCGGCGCGCCGTAACCGAGCTCGCCGAACACCTCTCGCGCGGCTCGCAGTACGTGTTCCAGATTGCGCTGGGCGTCCACCCGCAGCGGGGCGGGCCGACCCCCACCGCCGTTCGCGCCCGTCACTGCGTCCACTGTCGCCGCCGTCGCCCAATGAGGGTCCTGAATGCGCATATGTGTATCCCCCGGTAATGACGTCTCCCCCCGGAGACTTCCCCACCCCATGAATGCCGGAGCACGACGAACGCACCCCGACGGGTTACGAACATAGTTGAGCATTGGTCAAGAAAGAAGGGGGCGCCCCCCGACGATCCGCGCCACGATCGGAGTACCCGCCCCGACTCGTTCGTCTTGCCCCGCTCTTTCCCACTCCGCCCGTCCAGCATGGGCCGTCCCTCCGAGATCCGGCAATCCCATGCCGTACGCCCTGTGGACAAACCCCGGTCGCCCAATGCCTCATGGAGCGATGGGCCCACTCAAAGAGCCGGAGATCCCCCGCATCCTGATCGTCGGCGGCGGTTACGTAGGGATGTACACCGCACTTCGCCTGCAGAAGAAGCTGAAGCTGGCGCGGGGCGAGGCGGAAATCGTGGTGGTCGAGCCGCAGCCCTATATGACCTACCAGCCCTTCCTCCCCGAGGCGGCCGCCGGTTCCATCTCCCCGCGCCATGTCGTCGTCCCGCTGCGCCGGGTCCTCGACAAGTGCAAGCTCGTCATCGGCGAGGCCCACCGCATCGACCACGCCAAGCGGATCGCGATCGTCTCCACCCTCGCCACCGAGGAGGAAGGTTCAGGCGACATCGAGATCCCGTACGACCAGCTCGTCCTGGCCCCCGGCTCGGTCTCCCGGACGCTCCCCATCCCGGGCCTCGCCGAGCACGGCATCGGCTTCAAGACCGTCGAGGAGGCCATCGGGCTGCGCAACCACGTCCTGGAGCAGCTCGACATCGCCTCGTCGACCCGCGATGTCGACGTCCGCGACGCCGCCCTGACCTTCGTCTTCGTCGGTGGCGGCTACGCGGGCGTCGAGGCACTGGGCGAGCTGGAGGACATGGCCCGCTTCGCCGTCCGCTACTACCACAACGTCGTCCCCGAGGACCTGAAGTGGATCCTGGTCGAGGCCACCGACCGGATCCTCCCCGAGGTCGGCGAGGAGATGGGCCGGTACGCCATCAGCGAGCTGCGCGGCCGCAACATCGACATCCGCCTCGACACCCGCCTCGAATCGGTCGAGCACCGCGTCGCCGTCCTCAGCGACGGCTCCCGTTTCCCGACCCGGACGCTCGTCTGGACCGCCGGCGTCAAGCCGCACCCCGTCCTCGGCCACAGCGACCTGCCGGTCAACGAGCGGGGCCGCCTCAAGTGCACCGCCGAGCTGCGCATCGACGGCACCGAGGGTGCCTGGGCGGCCGGTGACGCGGCCGCCGTCCCGGACCTCACCGCCCCGGACCCCGGCACCGTGACCGCGCCCAACGCCCAGCACGCCGTACGCCAGGCCAAGGTCCTCGCCGACAACCTCACCGCCACCCTGCGCGGGCAGCCGCTCACCGAATACCGGCACAAGTACATCGGCTCGGTCGCCTCACTCGGCCTGCACAAGGGCGTCGCGTACCTCTACGGCCGCAAGGCCAAGGGCTACCCGGCCTGGTTCATGCACCGTGCCTACCACCTCAGCCGGGTGCCGACCTTCAACCGCAAGGCCCGTGTCCTGGCCGAATGGACCCTCTCCGGGCTCTTCAAGCGTGAGATCGTCTCGCTCGGCTCCCTGGAGCACCCACGCGCCGAATTCGAACTCGCCGCGGGCCTCGGCCGCAAGCCCGACGCGCCCTGACAAGCAGTGCGGACACCGTCGCCGATTCCCCCCGGGCGGCGGGTCGGCCACACTGGGCGGGTGACCATGCGTGCGTCAGCACCTGCAAAGAGTGACAATCACGAGGAATCGGACGTTTGCAGCATTCACTGAAAGACCAGGCCATGACACCGCGAGGCGAACGTCGGTGAACCTCACGCGTTGGAGCGCCCGGCTCCCCGGAACACAGCGACGCAATGCCGTCCCCGCCGAAGCGCTGCCCTCAGGCGGTGGCGCAGTCCCGGCTGCCCGGGCCCGCAAGGGCGAGCACGCCGACCGCGCCGACGAGGCGGCCCACGGCCTCGCCGCGCTCTCCGTCCACGACATGCTCGGCCAGGTCCCCGCGCTCATCGCCGTCACGTACGGTCCCTCGCACCGGATCGGCTACGTCAACGACGCATACGCCGACGTCTTCGGCCCCCGCCCGCCCGGCGACCCGGCCCGCGAAGCCCTCCCCGAGCTCGCCGAGCTGGGCCTCCTCCCCCTCATGGACCAGGTCTACCGAAGCGGCAAGCCCCGTACGGTCAAGGCCCGTCGCGTCGCCACACCCAGCCGCCAGGGCTACTTCACCTTCACCTGCACCCCCGTCCAGGCGGCCGCGGGCGACGGCGGCGTCCTCGTCTTCGCCGCCGACGTCACCGACCAGGTCCAGTCCGCCGAGCGCCTGCGCGAGAGCGAACGCCGCCTCCACGACACCGCGGTGACCCTCCAGCGCAGCCTGCTCCCCCAGGAGCTCGAACAGCCCGATGACCTCCGGGTGGCCGCCACCTACCAGCCCGGCGGCACCGACGCCGCCGTCGGCGGCGACTGGTACGACGTCATCACCCTCGGCGCCGGCCGCACCGCCCTGGTCATCGGCGACGTCATGGGCCGCGGCGTCCGCGCCGCCGCCGTCATGGGCCAGCTCCGCACCGCCGTACGCGCCTACGCCCGGCTCGACCTCCCCCCGCACGAGGTCATCCAGCTCCTCGACGGCCTCGCCGCCGAAATCGACGCCACCCAGATCGCCACCTGCGTCTACGCCGTCCACGACCCCAGCGAGAGCTGCCTCTCGTACGCCACCGCAGGCCATCTGCCGATCCTCGTACGCGACGCCCAAGGCGTCGTCCACCGCGCCGACGAGCCCACCGGCCCGCCCCTGGGCACCGGTGGCTGGATGCACACCTCCGGATCCATCCCCCTCGGCCCCGGCTCCACCGCCGTGCTCTACACCGACGGCCTCATCGAACGGCGCGGCGAGGACATCGACGAAGGCCTCGCCGCCCTCATGAACGCCCTCGCCGGCGCGACCGGAACACCCTCGGTGATCTGCGACCGCCTGCTGCGCGCCCTCGGCGTCACCTCCGAGCACGACGACGACGTCGCCGTCCTCGTCCTCCAGTACCCCGACCACGAAGGCCCCGCCGCCGAGCTCTTCCGCAACGCCTCCCTGGACCTCCTCGGCGGCATCGAAGCCGCCCCGCGAGCCCGCGCCTTCGCCTCCGGCGTCCTCGCCTCCTGGCGCTTCCCCGTCGAGCTGGTCGACCTCGGCGTCCTGGCCGCGAGCGAACTGGTCGCCAACTCCCTGCAACACGGCGTCCCGCCCATGCGGCTCCGGCTCCGCCGAACGGACCGGCGCCTCATCATCGAAGTCACCGACGGCGACGACCACCTCCCCCGCCGCCGCCGCGCCGAACCCGCCGACGAAGCGGGCCGGGGCATCTCGATCATCGCCACCATCGCCTCGGCCTGGGGCTCCCGCCGCACCCCGGGCGGCGGCAAAGCGGTCTGGTGCGAGTTCGCGCTGCCGCAGGCCTGACGTGGGGTTGTGGGTAGGCCGTCCGCCTGAGGCGGAGGGGTTGGCACAACCCGACCACGGGCGTGCCGGCCGCCAACGCCTCCTCAGGCCGCGACCCGCTCCGGCGTGCCCTGAGCCACGATCCGCGACGCCCGCAACGGCTGGTCCTGCGCCGGGGCGAGGCTGCGCCCCATCCGCAGCGCGAGCCACGAAATGCCCAGCGAGAAGGCAACCAGCATCACGATGTACGGCCCGTAAAACCCCGCACCGGCCATGAGCCCGCCCACCGCCGGCCCAATCGCCAGCGCGAGCTGCTTCACCAGAGCGAAAGCCGAGTTGTACTGCCCGACGAACCGCGCCGGCGCCAGATCGGCTACCAGCGGAGCGACGGTCGGCGACAGCATCGCCTCGCCGAGCCCGAAGATCGCGTACGTGGAGATCAGCAGAGCCGTCGCCACTGCCTGCGACCCGTGCACCAGCCCCGACAGACCCGCCGTGACCCAGGCGAGCGCCCACAGCAGGCCGACCGCCGCGATGACGCGGCTGCGCCGACGCCGTTCCACGGTCTTCAGGATCAGGAACTGCGCGATGACGATGACCGCCGTGTTCGCGGCCAGCGCGATCCCCAGCGTCGACGTCGAGATCCGGGTGACCTCGGTCGCGAAAGCCGCCAGCCCCGACTCGAACTGCCCGTAGCAGGCGAAGAACATGACCCCGCCCAGCACACACAGCTGCACCATCGCCCGGTCGGCGAAGAGCACCCGCCAGCCGTTGACGGCCTTCTCCGTCGGCGCGGCGCCGATCCGGGCGACCTTCGGCAGCCGCACCGAAGCCACGACCCCGCCGAGGACCAGGAACATCACGCCCTCGATCGTGAAGAGCAACGTGAAGGACCCCGGACGCGACGCGTCCACCATCAGCCCGCCGATCAGCCCGCCGATCCCCAGGCCGAGATTGGCCAGGAAGAACTGCGTCGCGAACGCCCGCGACCGCGTCCTCGGCGTCGAGCACCACACGATGAGCGTCGCCAGCGCCGGCTGCATGACCGCGATCCCCGCGCCCATCACCGCCGAAGCCGCGATCGCCAGCGGCGCGGTCGCCGCCAGCCCGAAGCCCATCGCCCCGACGGCCGCCGTCACCGAACCGGTCAGCAGCACAGGCAGCGGCCCCCGCCGGTCGATCGTCCGACCGGTGAACGGCAGCACGGCAAGCGCGGCCACAGCGAATGCCGACAGGACCACGCCCGCCGTACCCGCCCCCAGACCCCGCACCTGCGCCACATAGACGAACAGGTACGGGACGGTGAAGCCGTTGCCGAACGCGCTCAACGCGTTCCCCAGCTGGATCCGGCGCAGTGCTGCGCCCATCGCGGTAGTCACACCCACCCCTTAGGTCAGTAGTCCTCGATCTCGAAGACTTCGAAGTTAAAGTTCGAAGCTAAACTGTACATCCCGGAAGTCTTTAGCGCCAATGGTTTACGTGGGACACTCGACCCATGACCACCGCAGCGGATGGCCCGTCCAGCGCCCCCCACGAGCTGGATCTCGATGAGCAGATCGCGATCTACCAGCGCGAATATCCCGAGGTCGACCCCCAGGTCGAGAAGGTCGTCACCGCCCTCGGCCGCCTCAACCGCCGTATGACCGTGGGCTACGGTCGCCACCTCTCCGCTGTGGGCATCAGCAGCGCCGAATGGGAGGTCCTCAAGGCCCTCGTCCTCGTCGGCCGCCCCTACCGCCTGGGCCCCGGCGACCTCGCCAAGCGCCTCGGCCTCACCCCGGCCGCCATGACCCATCGCATCGACCGCATGGTCTCCGAAGGTCTCGTCACCCGTGAACGCGACGAGACCAACCGCGTCCGCGTCATCGTCGAGCTCACCGACGAAGGCCGCAGCAAGTGGCTCCAGACCATGCGCATGGCCTCCGCCTTCGAGGACGACCTCCTCCAGGACCTCTCCCCCGACGAACGCAGCCAACTCGGCGAGATGCTCTCCCGCCTCCTCCGCCGCGTCGAAGCCACCCAACCCGACGCCGGCGGGCGTCTGCAGGACCTCGACTGAGGCGGTTTGACACTCGGGGTGCCGATGCGTAGTGTTCTCCGAGTTGCCCAACGGTGGACGCCGATTCCGGTCGGCCCCGAGGCAGCCATTCCACAGCGAGTACTCGAACGAACGACAGCATGTCGTCTCGTTTTCGTGCGCGTTTTCGGAATGAGGATCAACTCGTTTTGAATTGAGCACAGCGCTCGATTTGGATCGGGCGACGCCGATCCGCTAATGTTTCACCTGTCGGAACGGCCCAACAGCCGGAAAAACAAAGCCCGCTGACAGGGAATCAGGGCCGAAAGGGTCTGATACAGTCGGAACCGCCGAAAAGCGAAAGCCGGACGGCAGCCCCTCCAGAGGGTGGCGGAAACGAGAAATCGGGTCTGCTAAGCTGGAGACACGAAGGGAAAGCCCGGAGTGGCCGGTGAAACGGCCGCGAAGGAAGCTTCCGTTCCTTGAGAACTCAACAGCGTGCCAAAAGTCAACGCCAGATATGTTGATACCCCGTCCGTCCGGCCCGTAGGGCTGGTGGATGAGGTTCCTTTGAAGAACAAAAACACAGCGAGGACGCTGTGCGCGACTGGGATTATTCCTCCCGGTCGCGCCGCTCTTGCGTGAAGACATTCACGGAGAGTTTGATCCTGGCTCAGGACGAACGCTGGCG